>CANKON010000128.1 GCA_947484105.1 Methylococcaceae bacterium
TACCGTTTGCAATGTTGATTCTAATTGCAGGGCATTTTGCGGATCAATGGAATCGTCGTTGGATTGTGTTGAGTTGTTTTTTTATCGAATTAGTATGCGGTGTATTGCTGTTACTTTTTGCGCGAGAAAATTTGCATTCTGTGTTACCAATTTTTGCAGTAATGGCGTTATACGGCGCAGCGCGGGCGTTTATGATGCCCGCGAGTCAAGCCATTTTGGTGAATTTAGTACCGAGTGAAAATCTAGCAAGCGCGATTGCACTTAATTCGTCGCTTTATCATCTTGCCGTGATTGCCGCGCCTCCGTTGGGCGGCGCATTGTATTTGTTTGGCACAGAAACGGTTTATAGCGTGGTGACGGTTTTACTGTCGATTGCGGTGTTGTTGATGTTGCCGATTCGCGTCAATTTTATACCGAATAAACGCGAACCGATTTCACTACACGGCCTGCTGGAAGGCTTGCGTTTTGTGCGTTCGCGTCCGATTATTTTTGGTGCATTGTCGCTCGACTTATTGGCTGTGTTATTCGGTGGCGCGACGGCATTATTACCTGCTTATGCGAATGATATTTTGCACGTTGATTCAGTCGGCTTAGGTTTATTACGCGGCGCACCTGCTTTAGGCGCAACGGTGACGGGAATTATTTTGGGATTTTTCCCCATTACGCGCCGCGTCGGGGCGTGGATGTTTACAGGCGTTTTGATTTTCGGTGGCGCGACAGTGATGTTTGGTTTATCAGAATCCTTTTACCTGTCACTCACCGCGTTATTTTTAATCGGCACGGGTGATATGGTCAGCGTTTATATTCGCCACATTTTGGTTCAACTCGAAACCCCCGATGAAATTCGTGGAAGGGTTAGCGCGGTGAATTCCGTATTTATTGGCGCATCGAATGAATTAGGCGAATTTGAATCAGGCGTGACGGCGGCTTTTTTAGGCTTAGTGCCAGCGGTTGTTATTGGCGGCGGCTTAACCATTGTTGTCACGCTGATGTGTATGTTTTCCTTTCCCGTTCTGCGAAAAATGGATCGCTTTCCGAAAATTTAAGGTGTATTTGCCGAAATGACCTCGTAAATTTTCACGGCTTGCTGTTTGCCTTTTACTTTTACATCGCCCAATTCTCGGCAAATAAAAACGTCTTTCACACGCTGATAAGTAAATTCTGAAATCAAAATTTCCGTGCCGTGATTTTTATTTTCACCTTCCAAACGCGCCGCTAAATTCACGGTATCGCCAATCATGGTGTAATCCAAACGGTCAATTGAGCCGACATTTCCAACTACTGCGTGACCTGTGTTGATACCAATTCGCATTTTAAATGATGGCAATCCTTTTTCTGTCCAAATGGTGCGTAAGGCTTTCAATTTGGTTTGCATTGCCAACGCGCAATAAACGGCGTGTTGTGCGTGTAATTCATCTACAACAGGTGCGCCCCAAAATACGACAATTGCATCACCAATAAATTTATCTAAAACCCCTGCATGTTCGCTAATTTCATTGCTCATGTGGGTTAAATAATCATTCAACAATGCCACTAAATCTTGCGCGTTCATGGTTTCTGAAATGCCTGTGAAATTTTCTAAGTCTGAAAAAAGCGCGGTAATTTCACGGATTTCACCGCCCAGCATGACATCACGACTTAGCAATTCAGTGGCTACTGCAGGTGAAATGACTTTACCGAGTAAGGTGCGAATTTTTTCTTTTTCTAATAATTGCACGCCCATTTGATTAAATGCCACGCCGAGTTTACCAATTTCGTCCTGACTTTGAATCGGCACTTGAATAGTGTAATCGCCTTGCCCAATTGCGCGAACCCCTTGCGCTAGAATTTGCACAGGTTTGCTCACCGTTTTTGCCAAAAAAAACGCGACCAAACTCACCAACACAATACTAATTAGCGCGATAACGACTAACAACCACTGCAAACGATAAAAATTCCCCAACGCTTTTTGCCATGAACGTTCGATAAGTGCGACTAATTTGCCATTCGGATTGTGTTCAAGCGTCACTAAGCGACTTAAAAATAATTCATCGCCCTGTCGCCAAAAAAAACCGTCTGCATTGGTTTCAGGTAAAGGCAATGTTTGTAAAAAGTCAGGCAACGTCGAAGCGTGCAATTGTAAAATTTGGTTTTGTTCACTGAGCAAACTAATTTCAACTTGTGTCAATTGTTTGAGTTGCGCCAGCACGGTTTTATCCACAGCAAAACCTAAACATAGCCACGCCACAGGTTCGGGTGCTAAAACAGGTACGATAATCAGCTGATACGGTGTTTGGTTAATCAACACCAGACGGGAGGCATTTCCGTCTTTTTCAGCCATTTTAATCAATTCAGACGCGAAAAAAGGTTGCGCTGTGTTTTGAAAATGCAAACTGTCTACCATTACGCTGTAATCGACACCTACTAAAAAAGCGGCATCAGCTTTGACACGTTTGCTTAAATTGCTGAGAGCGGATGAAATTGTGGCATTGTCGAAGGTCGTCATCACACGTTTAAATGCAAAATCACTCGCTAACGCGGCGGCTTGTTGCGTTAATTGTGAGCTTCGTTCTTGTAATAAACGGGAAAAAATTCGTTCGGTCACCTGTAATTCGTGACGAATCTCATCTTCAGAGTTTTCTCTGAAAATATGATTGACGACACCAAATACACCGCCTAATGTCAACAATAATAAGCCGATAATGTAGAACAATAAGCGTGTGCGAAAATGTTGAAAATTAAGCGTAAACCGTTTTTTAAATTTCATTGTGTGAGCGGCTGATTTACTATTTGTATTTTTCACGAATTTGGATTTTAAAAATTATGGGTTCTGGTTTGAATTTTAGCCGATTGTTGGGCGTATCGTTATTTACATTAAGTTTAAATTTATCCGCTGCGACTTTAACGGGCGTTGTGAAAAATGACGACGAACCTGTTTTTGAAACGGTGATTACGGCAGTGGGAACGCTCAAAACAAAGCCTATTTTAGCGACGTCGCCCCGAAAAATGGACCAGCGTCACCGTGAATTTGTGTCGCATATTTTGGCTATTCATGCGGGAGAATCCGTGCTTTTTCCAAATAGTGACAACATTCAACATCACATTTATTCGTTTTCGCCCGCAAATTCGTTTGAAGTTCAACTTTATAAAGATGTTGCACCGAAACCGATTACGTTCGATAAAGCGGGAATCGTGGTGTTAGGTTGCAACATTCACGATTGGATGGTGGGTTATGTTTATGTGAGTGATGCGCCATACGTCACACAAACTAATGAAAAAGGGGAATGGTCGTTGAATTTACCTGCCGACGATTACACGTTGACATTGTGGCATCCGAATTTAGATACGCCGAATAATGTACAGGTTCAACAAGTTAAAATCACCGCTGAAAAACCAGCACCGCTTGAACACAAAATTACGTTGAAAACCACTTCTCGCACGGGGAAGCCGCCTGCGGAGGATGGTGGAAATTCACTTTATCAATAATCAAAAAAGAGCGCGGTGGCAGCTTTATTTTTTACGACGAGCCGCAAAAAAATCTTTTAATAATTGTGAACAATTTTCTTCTAAAATTCCGCCTTGCCATGCAACATGATGATTCAAAAAGGGCGCGTCGCTGAGATTTAACGCATTGCAAACACAACCGCGTTTTTCGTCAAACGCGCCAAAAACCAGACGTTTTATGCGTGCTTGCCCAATTGCACCCATGCACATCACACACGGTTCGAGCGTGACATAAAGCGTGGTATCAATTAAACGGTAATTTTCAAGCACTTTTCCCGCGTGCCGAATAGCGATAATTTCCGCGTGTGCGCTGGGGTCGTGCGTTTCAATCACGGCATTCCAACCTTCAGCAATCACTTTTTCATTTTTCACAAGCACCGCCCCGACAGGCACTTCACCCAAATTTTCCGCGCGTTGCGCCAACCGAATCGCGTAACGCATCCAGCTTTCGTCTGTTAAAATATCACTCATTCTTTTTCTCACTTTTTAAAATTCAATGTCAAAATTTACTGTTCAAACGCTTTTTCGTCCCGAAGTGTTAGCCTTATCGGCGTATCACGTTGCTGACGCACAGGGTTTTATTAAACTCGATGCGATGGAAAATCCCTACATTTGGTCAGACGAATTCAAACAAATGTGGTTGGCGCGATTAAAAGATTGCCCGTTAAATCGCTATCCTGATCCCGAAGCGCGTGAATTAGCGGGGATGTTAAAAACGTTAAATCAATTGCCCAATGAAATCGACGTGTTGCTCGGAAACGGTTCAGATGAAATTATTCAATTATTGTTGATGGCGTTGCCACCCAATTCGCACGTTTTAAGTACCACGCCCAGTTTTGTGATGTACAAACAAATCAGCGATTATTTGGGGCTAAATTATCATGGTGTTTCGTTACGCGCCGATTTTGAATTGGATTTACCCGCGATGTTAGCGGCGATTGAACAACACAATCCCGCAATTATTTTTCTGGCTTACCCGAATAATCCAACGGGCAATTTGTTTGATGAAAATGCGATAAATCAAATTATTGCCGCCGCAAATGGTTTAGTGATTATCGACGAAGCCTACGAACCGTTTGCAAATAACGCGAGTTTTATGAATCGCGTGGCGAACAATGTGCTGGTCATGCGAACTGTTTCAAAATTAGGTTTGGCAGGTTTGCGTTTAGGTTATATCGCGGGGGAGCATGAAATCATCGAGCAACTGCACAAAATTCGGTTGCCTTACAATATCAATGTGTTGACACAAACAAGCGTGCAATTTGCATTGGAAAATAAAGCCGTTTTCGATGAACAAACCGCTGCGATTTGTGCGGAAAGAAGGTTAATGTTGACGGCGTTAAATTCATTAAAGGGTATTACCGCTTTTGAAACTGCTGCGAATTTCATTTTGTTCAAAACGCCCGAAAATCAAGCCACAAACATTTTTGAAGCAATAAAAGAGCAGGGCGTTTTGATTAAAAATATCCATCCGCAAGGCGGATTATTAAAAGATTGTTTGCGTGTGACCGTCGGAACACCTGACGAAAATCAGGCATTTTTACAGGCATTAAAAGTGGCTTTAAATTTTTAATCAGGCAAACCAAAACGAATAATTTTTGCA
>CANKON010000129.1 GCA_947484105.1 Methylococcaceae bacterium
ACAAAGTATTTACAAAAATACTCAACAGTTGTGATGTCAGGCAAAAATTTATTAAAACGTGACGATCCCACTCGTTTTGCATTTAGTCCAGCAGGTTCATATTACACAACAAGAAATGCACTTGGTGACATTGATGGCAGCGCGGTTTTTTACAGCGGCTTTGTTAAAATCGGCGAAAAAGAAAAAGAAAAAGCATTGCGAACGGCGGCGTTAGATCCTGCCTTAAAATCGGTAAAACAAACCTTTCCACTTATCGCGCAAACTTATATCAACACGTTTGACTCACTCAACCGCATTTATCCTTATTTTGACGTAATTTCGCAATATCCCGCAAAAATGGATATTCCTTCTTATAATTTTTATTACGAAGCAGATGAGAAACATAATCCGTCACGCGGCACAGTTTGGACAGATGCTTACATTGATCCCGCTGGTCAAGGTTGGATGACAACGTGCAGCGCACCTGTTTATAACGGTGATTTTTTAGAAGGCGTGGTTGGCGTTGATATTACGATTGAAACCATTGTTGCGGAAGTTAAAGCCCTTGAAATTCCTTGGAAAGGTTATGGCGTTTTGATTGATAAAAACGGAACGATTTTGGCGTTGCCGTCAGTGGGTGAAAATGATTGGGGCATTAAAAATATGACGGCATCCGATTATTCGGAGGCGATTAAAAAAGATACGTTTCGCACCGACGATTACAACTTGTATTTGAAAAAACCTGAAATTGCAGCAACGCTTAAAAACGCAAAAGATGGCGTGCAATATACGACGTTGCAAGAAGAATCTATTTTGGCGTGGGCAACTGTGCCGTCAACGGGGTGGAAATTATTGGTTGTTGTGCCAACGGCAACGATTTTTGAACCCAGTAATTCACTTTCGGCACGTTTAAATACGATTGCGTGGCTGATGATTGGCGGAATGCTCGCGTTTTACACCGTGTTTTTTACGATGCTTTATCGTCAATCACGCAAAATGAGTTTGTCGCTTTCGCAGCCGCTTCACAGCATGGATGAAATGGTTGCTGACATCGCGCAAGGTCGTCATGTTTCGTCGGATTACGAATTTTTTGTGAAAGAATTATATTCGACGGCAACGGGCATTTTAGACATGGGCAATCAGCTTGAATCCACTAAAGCAGCGCGTGAAATTGCCGCCGCTGAACTCAATAAACGAACAGAACAATTACAAAAAGTGTTTGATGTGAGTCCGAGTGGTTACGTTTTGGTCAGCCCGCAACAAGAAATTTTGCTAGCAAATAAAGTGATTGCAACGATTACAGGGCTTGCGATGCCGCAATTGCTTGAGTTGAACGAACAAGCATTTTGGAATCGTATTTCAAATCAAGCAAGCGGGCCACTCACACCGTTTAAAAATACAGACGAGTTACAACGCATTGATTTAGTTAAACCGCGTCACGTTAGTTTACTTTGCGGCGTGCGAGAAATTTATCTTTCAAATGGTGATTTACTCGGCAAACTCTACTTTTTGCACGACATCACCAAAGAAGAAGAAGCGAACCGCATTAAAGGTGAATTTTTAATGAGTGCAACGCATGAATTACGCACGCCGCTTTCGATGATTCACGGTTATGCGGAGTTGCTCGATGGGGGCATGATTCCCGCTGAAATGCAGCCCGAATTGATTGGGACGATTTATCAGCAAACAACGTGGCTGATTACGATGATTAACGAATTACTTGATTTAAGTCGTATCGAAGAACGTGCTGGGGCAGATTTTGTGATTGAATCGTGTGACTTGAGTGATTTGCTGACTGAAACGATTACTGAATTTGACGTGCCACAAGGTCGTGAACCAATTACTTACGCGCCCATTTCGTCAGAAATTATGCTCAATTTGGATAAGACAAAATTCAAAAAAGCTCTCGCCAATATCATAGATAACGCTTACACCTATTCGCCAAATGGCGGTGAGGTTTCCCTAAAAATTCACCCAAACAACGAACAAAATTTTGTCGAAATCGAAGTGGCAGATTTGGGGTTAGGGTTGAGTGAAGAAGATATTTTGCACGTTTTTGATCGATTCTTCCGTGTCGATAAAAGCGGTAATGTGCCAGGCGTAGGATTGGGTTTATCAATTGCGAAAGAAATTATCACATTGCTGGATGGTGAAATTCGTATTGAAAGCGAATTAGGGCAGGGCAGTCACGTCTTTATTCGTTTGAATACCCAAAATTTAAATAACTAAGAGAAAATACATGAAAAAATTAACGCCATTTTTATTACTTAGCGCACTAACTTGTCACGTTGCACACGCCGCAGAATATGGGAGTAGCCAATATTTACCAGGTTTTTACGGTGATTTTGGTATGGGAATGACACCTGAATCTGGAACGTATTTAAGTAATTTCGCAGGTTATAACTGGGCAGGAAGTAGTGATAACGGTAGCTCGTTAGCCTTTGAGTTACCAGGTGTGATGCACGTTAGTGAACAAAAAATTTTAAACGGTACTTATTGGTTTGGTTTTTTTCCTTATGCTTTACATGCTACCGCGACTTCAACTGTTGATGGCGTGAAAAAAGAATACGCAAGAGCAGGCGCGGGCGATATGTACGCCGTACCAATTTTATTATCATGGCAATGGAAAGAACTCTCGTTTTTGGCGTTTGAAGGCATTGTCGTTCCAACGGGCGCATACGATAAAGACCGTTATTTAAACGCGGGGCGTAATTCATGGACGTTTGATAATAATTTTTCCGCAACGTGGTCGCACCATGATTTCGATTTATCCATGACATTTGGTTACATGGTTAACACTGAAAATACGGCAACGCATTACAAAACAGGCGACGAAGTTCATGTTGATTATTCTGCAGGTTATTATTTCACACCACAATTTGGTTTAGGCGTGACAGGTTCATATTATCGCCAAGTTACAAATGATTCTGGACGTGGCATTAATGGCATAAATCCCGCCGCCACAATTCAAGGCGAATATAGCAGCATCGGACCTGTTGCAACGTACACACTCAAAATGGGCGATCGAGACGTTAATTTTTCTGCAAAATGGCTACATGAATACGATGTGAATAATCACATACCAGGCGATTATGTGATTTTGCGAACGGGTTTGAAATTTTGATGTATTAAATTAAAAAAAGCCCTGATTTTCAAAATGAAAATCAGGGCTTTTTTGAGGTGTGTTTTAATCAAAATGTACTAATTCATAATTCAAAGACGGTTCACGTCCTGCCAATAAATCGGTCAAAAATTTCCAAAACACGTCGGCTGACGGCGGACAACCTGGTAAGAAATAATCAATTTTTACAACTTCGTGAATCGGGTGAACTTTATCGAGCAACAACGGCAATTCAATGTCGTTAGGAATTTGTGGATTTTCAACGCCAATGCCATCAACGTAGGCTTCGTTTAAGCAATCTTCCAAACTGATATGATTTCGCATCGCAGGCAAACCGCCGTTAATCGCACACGCGCCAACAGCCACGAGGATTTTGCAATTTTTACGGAATTCACGCAAAACATGAACATTTTCAGAATTACACACGCCGCCTTCAATTAAACCGATGTCGCAATCTGGGCTGCAATGTTCAATATCAGTCAATGGCGAGCGGTCAAATTCAACGTGTTCAACCAAATCAACCAGCCGTTCATCCAAATCCAAAAACGACATGTGGCAACCAAAACACCCTGCCAACGAAACTGTCGCCACTTTTACTTTTTTATTCGTCATGGCTGGCTCCTTCGTTTGCTAAGGTGACGGTATCGATGTGCGAATGGTCGTAAATCCGTTGTCCAATCGGCACTTTGTAACCTGTACGTTTGATTAAAATTGCGCCAGTCGGACAAATATGCGCCGCGCAATCATTTACGTCTAAATCGGAATCTTTGAGCAAACCACTTTCAGAATTCACAACTAAACGTTTTTCAAGTCCACGCCCGCTAATCGCGAATACGTTTTTGCCATCAACTTCTTGACTGGCACGAACACAAAGTGTGCAGAAAATACAACGGTTATGGTCAATCATCACGTCAGGATGCGAAGCATCGACTTCACGATTTTCAAAGAAATGAGGGAAATGGTTGTCCGTCATGCCTAAATGGTAGGCGACAGCTTGTAAGTTGCAATTGCCCGTTTTTTCGCACGATGGGCAGAAATGATTGCCTTCGACAAACAACATTTGGGTAATTTTTTCGCGGTCGTCGTTTAATTCTTTTGTGACGTTGGTGATATTTTGACCTTCCGAAGCAGGAAAAGTACACGCGCTGCAATTACGTCCGTTGACTTTGACTGTACACAATTTGCAACTGCCATGCGGTGTGAATTGTGGGTTGTGGCACAGATGCGCGATGTAAATTCCAGCTGCGCTTGCCGCTTCCATGATAGTTTGTCCGTCTTCAAACGGAATCGTTTTGCCATCAATTACAATGGATTTATTATTCATAGTCTATTCCTCCACTTGTGCCAAATGCGCCGCCGCGTCATCACGATTTGCCATACGTCGTGCGGTTTCGAGCGATTTATCCAAATCAAAACCAGGTTCATAACTGATTTTTTTCAACATTTTTTGATAAATTTCGGGATAACGTTCGAGCGTTGTCAAAACAGGATTTGCCGCCGTTTGACCTAAACCACAATGGCTGTAATTTTTGATGATTTGGCAAAGTTCTTCGAGTGCCACAATATCGCCTGCGCTACCATGACCTTCGACAATTTTATCAACTTGTTTTTTCAACAGCGACGTTCCAACGCGGCAAGGTGTACAGAATCCGCAACTTTCGTGCGCGAAGAAATGACTAAAATTGTGAACAATGTCCAAAATGTTGCGCGAGTTGTTGAAAATAATAAACGAACCGCCAGTGGCTAAATCTTCAAAAGCGATTTTGCGTTCAAATTCATCATTTGCAATAAACGTTCCCGAAGGTCCTCCGATTTGCACGCCTAAAATGTCCGTCGCGCCACAATCGTTTAAAATCGTTTGAACCGTTACACCGAATGGATATTCGTAAATACCAGGTTTTGCACAATCCCCACTGATGCTGTGAATTTTCGTGCCTTTTGATTTCGCTGTGCCGAAAG
>CANKON010000130.1 GCA_947484105.1 Methylococcaceae bacterium
ACTTTCTTGAAAAACCAGAAATGGCGCCGCTTGTTGTTGCGTTGAACGATCAATAGCTTCCCAAAGTTGCAACAAATAATTCAAATCCCATTGCAATTCTTCAACGTTTTTCCCACAACCTGCGGTTCTGACAATCAAACCCATATTTTCAGGAATTTCTAAAGCGTGCATCGCATCGCGTAATTCGTTTCGGGTTTCGCCTTCAATACGCCGTGAAATACCGCCTGCTTTGGGATTATTCGGCATCAAAACTAAATACGTTCCCGCCAAACTAATGTAAGTCGTCAACGCCGCGCCTTTGTTGCCGCGCTCTTCTTTTTCAATTTGAACGATGACTTCTTGCCCAATGCGAATTAAATCTTTAACAGCTGGGCGACGTGGTTTTGTGCCATCTTCTGACGCTGCTGTGGGCGAAACGGGACGACGATAATGCGGGGCGATTTCTTTGAAAGGCAAAAAACCGTGTTTTTCCGCACCATAATTGACGAAAGCCGCTTCTAAACTGGCTTCAACGTGCGTGATAATGCCTTTGTAAATGTTCGATTTTTTTTGTTCTTTCGAGGGAATTTCAATGTCGAAATCGTAAAGTTTATTTCCGTCAACTAATGCGACGCGCAGCTCTTCAGCTTGCGAGGCATTGATTAGCATTCTTTTCATGTTTGTTGTCCTTGTTGTGACCTGCGCTGTATGGGTGCGTGTGACTAAACAGCTCGTGAATTAAAACGGGGTTTTTATCTAGGCGGCTTTTATGTGACGTTTGTATGAAAAACGAAAGTGTGCGGGTAGATAGTCGTTTCAGCGGATTAGTCAGGCGAAAGGTCAGGCAGGTATTTTTAAACGTTCGTCTTGGGTCGAACGTAAAACCCGAAATTCAGTTTGAGCTTTAGAGCGTCTCAAAGTCGCTATTTCAATCATCGCCAATAGATTTTCTGTTATTTTAACGGTGGCGATTTTCATAAGTTTGATTAAAACCGTGCCACTATAACAATCTTACGGTTTTACTTCAATTGACAGTTAAAATAGAGTAAGTAAAAGCAGCGGTGATGAATGCGCTTAGAAAGATGAATAACAAAATAAACGATTAGGGCGAATTTATTCACGCTTATTATTGCTAGAATACAAAATTAGATTTCAAAATTTTAACCATATCAAACTCAATGAAACCATCGATAGAACAAAAATTACAAAATTTGTGCGAACGCCACGACGAAATTTCTGCGTTACTTTCCGAACCCGAAACACAAAGCAATCAAAATAAATTTCGCGCGTTAAGCCAAGAATATGCCCAAATTAGTCCGCTTGTAGATTGTTACAAACGTTATGAATCACTTTTAGAATCGCTTGTCGCCGCAAAAGAAATGGCAAATGACAGCGACCCAGAAATGCGTGAATTGGCAAAAGAAGAAATCTCAGAAACGCAAAATGACATAGAAGCCTTAGAAAATGAATTACAGGTTTTGCTTTTACCCAAAGATCCGAATGACACGCGCAACATTTTCTTAGAAGTTAGAGCTGGAACAGGCGGCGACGAAGCGGCGATTTTTTCAGGCGATTTGGCTCGAATGTATCAACGTTTTGCGGAGAAAAAAGGCTGGCAAACGGAAATTATTAACGAAAGCGAAGGTGAACACGGCGGTTATAAAGAAATTATCTTTCGTGTTTCGGGACGTGACGTGTATTCACAATTGAAATTTGAATCTGGCACACATCGCGTGCAACGTGTTCCCGAAACGGAATCACAAGGTCGAATTCACACCTCAGCTTGCACTGTTGCGATTATGCCTGAAGTAGAAGAAATTGACGCAATTGACATCAATCCTGCGGATTTGAAAGTCGATACGTTTCGAGCTTCAGGTGCAGGCGGTCAGCACATCAATAAAACCGAATCCGCAATCCGAATTACGCACATTCCAACAGGGACGATTGTGGAATGCCAAGACGAACGCTCACAACATAAAAATCGGGCAATTGCGATGGCATTATTGTCGTCGCGGATTCTTTCTGCAAAACAAGAAAAACAACACGCAGAACAATCGTCAATGCGGAAATTACAAGTCGGTAGCGGTGACCGTTCGGAACGCATTCGCACTTACAATTATCCACAAGGTCGATTAACTGACCATCGCATTAACTTAACGTTGTATAAACTTGATGACATTATGCAAGGTGGTTTAGAACAAGTGATTCAACCGTTAATTAGTGAATATCAAGCGGAATTATTAACGCAATTGGGCAGCGATTAAATGATTGAAAATCGTCTGATGGAATTGGAAATTAAAGTGTCGTATCAGGAAGATTTGCTGCAAATTTTGAATGACATTATCGCCACGCAACAGCAACAAATTGACCGCCTTGAAGTTGCGTTTAAAAACGTAAATGAACGAGTACAAAGTTTGGCGACAAAAATGCCTGATGATTCCACGCCCCAAAATGAAATCCCGCCACATTATTAAATGTTAATTCGCGTTGCACTTTGGCTATTTTTATTGTGTTTGCCGATATTTTTATTGGCAAAAGCATTGCTGATTTTTACCTTTTTTGTGATTGCGTCTTTCGCGATGAAAGGCGCAATTTTTTTAATGTTTGCCGCCTTTAGCTTGTTTATTTTTTCGGGCATGGTTTTCGTTTTCAAAAACTTATGGCAAACGTTTCAACAGTATTTTTCGCCTGAACAACACCAAAAACGCAAAATTCTATTTACTGAAAATCAAAAAACAAACCGTCAACGATTGTTGCATTTCCAACGTTTGCAGCTCGATTATTTCAAAGAGCGGCAACGTAAGAAAATCCTCGAACAAAATAATATAAAACACATTAACGCGCTTTCAGGTGCCATTGAACGAGATTTAAAACGGATTAAAGCGCAGATTTCTGATGAGTATTTTTCACAATTGGAGCTTGAAAATCACCGTTATCGTGTGCAACAAAACGAGAAGGCTCTGTTAGAATTGCATCAAAAAATTGCAACTATCGCGGGCAAATAGCAATGTTAAAAGATTGGCTTTTAAATATCGTCACCACTATTCATGAATTGAAAACCGCAAATTTAACGTGGAAACGCAATAATCAAGAACAACAAGCGGCGTTAAAACAAGCCCAAGTTTTAGCCGAAAAAGCGATGATTGCAGAATTAAAAAAACGCAGCAGCCAGTTAAAACATGAACTGACGATTTTACAAACACAGCACAACGCCGAATTGTTAATGTTCAAAACCAAATGCAAGCAAGACGTGAAAGATTACAAACAATATCTTGCGTCGCTCGACCAACTTAAAGATTCCATTCACAGCAGTTACACGCATTTGCCCGAAGCCGTGGCGTTTACGATTCATCATCACGCGAAATATCTTTTAAATGAAATGTGGGAAACCACTGATTTTGAAGAAAAAATGCGCCGCGAAATTCAGTTAATTCGTTTTATGTCTACGGTTCACGAAGATGCGCGGTTGTATTTGGAAGGTGAAAGTAAAGATTCCTTGCCTGAACGGACGTTGACGTTTATTGAAAGTAAATCCGAGTTTAAATAGAGAGGTGGCATTATGAACACGATTTATAGAAATTATTACCGCCAACGCACCGCAAATCAGTGGCGCAAAACGCCTGCAGAACACGGCGACCCCAGCGCGATTCGTCCTTTTTTAGCGGGTAATTGGAAAATGAATTTAATTCCGCGTGCTGGCGTGGCGTTGGCAGCGCGAATTTTCGATTTATGTCGTGACGTGAAAGATGTCGATATGGGATTTGCCCCGCCTTTTACGGGACTTTCAACGCTGGCAGATTATATCGAACCTGATTTTTTGCAACGCGAATACGGCATTGGACGAAATGTTTTTCTGCTTGCACAAGATACGTTTTTTGAATCAAAAGGCGCGTTCACGGGCGAAATTTCGTCCGATATGCTGGCAGCAATTGGCGTAGATCGAGTCATTATTGGGCATTCAGACCGCCGCGCCAATTTGGGCAAATATTTCGGTTTTAGTTCAAGCGTGGCGCGACGATTGTCCAAAGATTTTTTAACACACACACTGAAACGATTAAGCCAACGCGAACAGTCTCAGCCACAAGTTTTAGCGACGATTGAACATTTGCTCGATGACAAAAATAGTGACGTATTGGCGGGTTTGGCGACGTTTTTAGAAGCCGAATTAAACGAACGGGCGGGCGAAAGTGACGAAGCCATTCAACGAAAAGTTCAAGCCGCGTTGGCAAATGGGTTACAGGTGATTTTGTGTTGTGGTGAAAATCGAGAAGCGCGTGAAATGCGCGAAACCTTTAAATTGCTTGAACGTCAATTACGAATTGCGTTGGAGGGTGTCGCGCGTCCAATGATGTCCGAAATGATTATTGCATACGAACCGATTTGGGCGATTGGTGAAGGCGCGAAACCTGCGCCGTTAGAACAAATTGCCGAAGTTCACGATTTTATTCGTAATTTGTTGATGGATTTGTACGGCGAACAAATTGCGGCGCGAGTGCGAATTTTATACGGTGGCAACGTGAAGCCCGATAATATCAGCGCGATAATGGAATTGGCTGGCGTGGATGGTGCGCTTGTGGGTGGCGCAAGTTTAAACGCCACCGATTTTGCAAAAATTATTCGTTTTGGTTTGCCTGATTAAAAATTTAAAGCCACTTTTAATGCCTGTAAAAATGCCTGATTTTCGTCAGGTGTTCCGACGGTCACACGCAAACAATCTTTTAATAATCCGCCTTGCGGATGGACATTTTTAATCAAAACGCCCTGCTCTTTTATGGCTTCAAAAATGTTTGTGGCTTGATTTTCGGGCGTTTTGAATAAAATGAAATTTGCCGCACTTTCAAAAGCGGTAATGCCATTCAGTGAATTTAACGCTAACAACATTAACGATCTTTCTGCACAAATCGCGGCGGTTTGTTCATCGAAAACGGCTTTATTTTCCAACGCAAATTGCACGCTTGTTTGTGTCAACACATTGATATTGTAAGGCAACCGAATTTTGTGCAGTTGCTCAATGATTTCAT
>CANKON010000131.1 GCA_947484105.1 Methylococcaceae bacterium
TCAGTTGTAAAATTAGTTGAGGCATTAGATAGCTACATTCCATTACCAGAACGTGCTGTTGATGGTGCATTCTTAATGCCTATCGAAGACGTGTTCTCAATTTCAGGTCGTGGTACGGTTGTTACTGGTCGTATCGAACGTGGTGTCATTAAAGTCGGTCAAGAAGTTGAAATTGTTGGTATTCGTCCAACAGTTGTTACGACTTGTACTGGCGTTGAAATGTTCCGCAAATTGTTGGATCAAGGTGAAGCAGGCGATAACGTAGGTTTATTGTTACGTGGTACAAAACGTGATGACGTTGAACGTGGTCAAGTTTTGGCACATAAAGGTACAATCAAACCACATTCTTACTTCAACTCTGAAATCTACATTTTGTCAAAAGACGAAGGTGGTCGTCATACGCCATTCTTCAACGGCTATCGTCCACAGTTCTACTTCAGAACAACTGACGTAACAGGTGCGGTAGAATTACCAGAAGGCGTTGAAATGGTAATGCCTGGTGACAACATTTCGGTCAAAGTAAAATTAATTTCATCAATAGCTATGGAAGAAGGGTTGCGTTTTGCAATTCGTGAAGGCGGTCGCACAGTAGGTGCTGGCGTTGTAGCTTCAATTATCGAATAAAAAGTTTTTGCCACGCTTAAGCAGCGTGGCTTTAAGTGGTATCAAAAGTTTGTCTGAATAGGTCAGTAGTTCAATTGGTAGAATGGCGGTCTCCAAAACCGTTGGTTGGGGGTTCGATCCCCTCCTGGCCTGCCAGCACAAAATCATCTTATTTTCATAGTTCATCTTAAAAGTCCGCACTTATGAATACGCAAGCAACAGAGGCATCAACAAACGTTTTTGATGTTGTCAAACAAGTTTTTTCCGTCGTCTTTGTTATTGCTGGAATCGCGGCGTTTTATCATTTTTCCGATGTGAAGTTAATTTACCGCGTTTTAGGTTTATTAGCAGTTTCAGGCGGTGTTATTGCAATGTTAGCAACGACAGCTTGGGGACACAAAATCACAGCATTTATCGCTGATTCAAAAATCGAAGTTAGAAAAATCGTTTGGCCAACCCGTGACGAAACTACACGCACAACTTTGTTAGTGTTTGCAATGGTTTCAATTGTCAGTTTGGTACTTTGGTTGCTTGATACCTTCTTGTTTTGGGGCGTTCGCATACTAACAGGGCAGGCATAATATGTCGCAACGTTGGTATGTTGTTCAATCACAATCTAATTTTGAAAACAAGGTTAAACTGTCGCTTCAAGAGCGTATTTCACGCGAAGGTTTAGACGAGCTTTTTGGTCAAATTCTCATTCCGACAGAAGAAGTTGTCGAGATGAAAATGGGGCAGCAACGTAAAAGTGAACGCAAATTTTTTCCTGGTTATGTATTAGTTCAAATGGAATTGACTAATGAATCTTGGCATTTGGTAAAAGATACGCCAAAAGTGCTGGGTTTTATTGGCGGTACTTCGGATCGTCCTGCGCCAATTACCGAAAAAGAAGCAAATGCAATTTTGAATCGCGTTGAAGAAGGAATTAACAAACCGCGTCATAAAGTGCTGTTTGAAGCAGGTGAAGTAGTTCGTATCATTGATGGTCCTTTCAAAGATTTCAATGGTGAGATTGAAGAAGTGCTTTACGAAAAAAGTAAATTAAAAGTTGCTGTACTAATTTTTGGTCGTGCAACACCAGTCGAATTAAATTTTGACCAAGTCGAAAAAACTTAAATAAAAAATTTTGTTAATTATCTCTGATTTTTTGAAGTCAGAGATTTTTTGTTTTAATTAGGGGAGCCGAAAGGCGTTTAACCCACAACGGAGTAAGTTATGGCTAAAAAAATTACCGCCTACATTAAATTGCAGGTCAAAGCAGGTGAAGCAAATCCAAGTCCACCAATTGGTCCAGCATTGGGTCAACGCGGTGTGAACATCATGGAGTTTTGTAAAGCATTTAACGCAAAAACAGCTGATGTTGAAAAAGGCATGCCTTTGCCAGTTGTGATTACTGTTTATAGTGATCGTAGTTTTACCTATATCACGAAAACACCACCAGCGACTTTCTTATTGAAAAAAGCGTTAGGTTTGAAAGGTGGTAGCAGCAATCCAAACACTAAAAAAATCGGTACCGTCACACGTCAGCAATTAGAAGATATTGCAAAAGCGAAAATGGAAGACTTGACTGCATCGAATTTAGATGCCGCAGTAAGAACAATTGCAGGCAGTGCGACAAGCATGGGCTTGGTAGTGGAGGGTTTGTAAAATGGCTAAGTTGACAAAAAAAGCAAAGTTAATCAAAGCAAAAGTTGATGCTAACAAACAGTATTCTGTTGCTGATGCCGTGGCTTTATTAAAAGAATTTTCAACCTCAAAATTCGCTGAATCAATCGACGTTAGCGTAAATTTAGGTATTGATGCACGAAAATCGGATCAAAATGTTCGTGGGGCAACAGTGTTGCCAAACGGAACAGGTAAAACTGTTCGTGTTGCAGTATTTACACAAGGTGCAAATGCTGAAGCGGCTAAAGAAGCAGGCGCAGATATTGTCGGTATGGACGATTTAGGCGATTTGGTCAAAAAAGGCGAAATGAATTTTGACGTAGTTATCGCATCACCGGACGCAATGCGTGTTGTCGGTCAATTAGGTCAAATTTTAGGACCACGCGGTTTAATGCCTAACCCAAAAGTTGGTACTGTAACGACTGATATTGCTGGTGCAGTAAAAAATGCAAAATCAGGTCAAGTTCGTTACAGAAATGATAAAGGCGGTATTATTCATTCTACATTGGGCAAAGTGGCGTTCGATACAGCCGCAATTCAAGGCAACTTAGAAGCCTTAATCGCAGATTTAAAAAGATTAAAACCATCAACTTCAAAAGGTGTGTACATTAGAAAAATCACACTTTCTTCAACTATGGGACCTGGTCTTTGGTTGGATATGAGCGGTTTAGTCTAAAACCAAACTTTGAGTTGCAGGGCGTTTGCCCTGTAGCCGTCAAAGACCGCAGGTGTGTTAAACTTAATTTCCTGCGTAGGCGGAACGTAACCCATTTGGTTCGTACCGTAAGATAAACACACTTTTCAGCGTGTGCATTTTCAATGCTGAAAATTTTCAGAATTATCGGAGTAAGCTATGGCTCTAAATTTAGACAGCAAAAAAGTTGTCGTAGAAGAAGTTGCTGCGTATGCCGCGAAAGCGCATTCTGCAGTTGCCGCAGAGTATCGTGGGTTGACCGTAACCGAATTAACTGAATTGCGTAAAACTGCTAGAGAAACAGGCGTTTATTTGCGTGTTGTAAAAAACACATTGGCAAAACGTGCTGTTGCTGGAACTGAATTTGAATGTATGCAAGACAAAATGGTTGGACCATTATTGATTGCGTTTTCAATGGAAGAACCAGGTTCAGCAGGACGCTTAATCAGTAATTTTGCGAAAACACACGATAAACTCATTGCAAAGATTGTATCGATTAACGGTCAATCTTTCGACGGCTCAGAGTTGCCGCGTTTGGCTCGTTTGCCAACCCGCAACGAAGGTATTGCATTGTTGATGGCAGTGTTGAAAGCACCAACCGAAAAATTCGTTCGAACGTTGGCTGCATTACGCGATCAAAAACAAGAAGCCGCTTAATTTTTATTTACTCGGTTAAAACCAATTATTTTAGAGGAACATACAATGGCAATTTCACAAGCGGATATCTTAGACGCAGTTGCAAACATGACAGTCACAGAAATCGTTGATTTAATTTCAGCGATGGAAGAAAAATTTGGCGTATCTGCAGCAGTTGCAGTAGCGGCAGCAGCACCAGCGGCAGCAGCAGCTGAAGAACAAACTGAATTCGACGTTGTAATGACGGGCTTTGGCGAAAACAAAGTTGCAGTAATTAAGGTTGTTCGCGGTATCACAGGTCTTGGCTTGAAAGAAGCGAAAGACGCAGTTGAAGGCGTTCCAACTGTATTGAAAGAAGGCGTTTCTAAAGCAGAAGCTGAAACTTTCAAAAAAGAATTAACAGAAGCGGGCGCAACAGTAGAAATCAAATAAATTTTGATTTCTTGTTCAGGTTTTGCCTGATTTTTGAATGGGCTGGTGGCAAATTTGCCATCGGCCTTTTGTTGCTTGCAATGATTTGCACAGTAAAACGTTCTACGACAAAAGGTTTTAAAGCGATATGACCTACTCTTTTACCGAAAAAAAGCGTATTCGAAATAATTTTGGGAAAAGCACAGAAGTGCTTGAAGTCCCGTATCTTCTTGCCACTCAAATCGACTCTTATGCTCATTTTTTACAAGCTGGTGTTAGTGTAAATAAACGTGAAACAGCGGGATTACACGCGGCATTTTCAAGCGTTTTCCCTATTGAAAGTCATAACGGTTATGCCGTTTTAGAATATGTGCGTTATCGTTTAGGCGATCCTGTTTTTGATGTCCGCGAATGTCAACAACGTGGTGCGACCTACGCAGCATCGTTGCGTGTTATGGTTCGATTAGTCATTTATGACAAAGAGGCTGCCGCTTCTGCAAAAGTAGTAAAAGACGTACGCGAACAAGAAGTCTACATGGGTGAATTGCCTTTGATGACAGACACGGGAACGTTTGTTATTAACGGTACAGAGCGTGTTATTGTTTCACAGTTACACCGTTCGCCAGGCGTATTTTTCGATCATGATAAAGGCAAAACACATTCATCAGGAAAATTGTTGTTTAACGCGCGTGTAATCCCATATCGTGGTTCGTGGCTCGATTTTGAGTTTGATCACAAAGATTGCGTTTTCGTGCGTATTGATCGCCGTCGCAAAATTCCCGCCACCATTTTGTTGCGTGCTTTAGGTTTTGACAATGAAGACATGATTAAAATGTTCTTCGAAACAAATAAATTTACAATTAGCAAAGATTCTTATATTTATCATATAGTTCCAGAGCGTCTACGCGGTGAAATTGCCGCTTTTGATATTAAAAATGGCGACCAAGTTTTAGTTGAAGAAGGGCGA
>CANKON010000132.1 GCA_947484105.1 Methylococcaceae bacterium
ACCACCGCGATTTTGCAAACCAATCAATTTTGCTGCACCTGCTCGCGTCATAATTGCAATTTCTTGCAAGGTGTATTCGCGGTCAATTGAGGCAAGTGTGGTCATTTTTTGCGCTTCAGGATGAATTGTCGAAAGCACGTCATTTCTAAAGGTTCTATCCATCAGCAAACGAATCAAATGTGGATAACTGGTAAATGGCGCACCGTTTGGGTGGTCAGTGGTTAAGAAAATGCGCCAAGGATCATCAACGAGCAAAAAGGTTTCTAAACCAATTGCCCATTGCAACGCATTAACAAAATTTTGGTCTTTGTATTTGAACGGTACAACGCCACACCCTGCGTCGCATTCAATATCCATCGTGACCCATTTTGCAGGACTGGCGAATTTATTGTTTGCGTGCTGACGCATATTGTCACCTGATGCGGTGACGGTTTGCCCAAACAAAATTTGCCCAACATCAATAGTAATGTTTTTGTGTTTATTGACCGCTTCAGCGATATAACTCGCACCTGAAGAAAATTTAAAATCGCCTTCCGTGCCGTAACTGTGAAATTGAATATGTGTTAAGTGCATTGGCAAACCGCCGATGCCTTGAATCGTATCCAGCGTGGTTTCGATATTTCCAGGCACACCCAAATTACAGCCGTGAACGTGCAACGGTTTGGCAATACCTAATTCTTTTACCGCTGTAGCTAAGACTTGCAAAATTTGACGCGGTGTCACGTTGTAATGTGAATTGTTTTCGTCTAAATCAAGTTTGCGTTGATTAAACTTAAACGCATTGATACCACCAGGATTTACGACTTTTACTCCGATGGCTTTTGCGGCGTTAATTGTGAAAGCAACGTAATCGTTAATGGCTTTTTGGTCTTTTTTCGCGGTGAGCATTCGTAGCAAATAATCATCACTACCAAGCATCACATAACCGCCTTTGTCTAAAATGGGAATATCGCCCATTTCCATGTGTGCTTGCCGCGCGTTAATCGGCAAAACAGCTGGCTCAAACCCTGCGGTGTAGCCCATTTCAGCGTAACGATAACCTGTTATAAAGGTACTCGGCGCGACGTGTCCACAACCTGAACGGCAAATGTGCGTGTGTGCAACAGGGTCGTTGCGGTGATCTTCGGGTAAAAGAGTTCTTGCAATGTTACCTTTGCCGCCGCCGATATGCGTGTGCATATCGATTGCGCCAGACATCACGACTTTGCCTTTTAAATCGTATTCTTTATCGACTTGAAAATCGCCAATTGGTTTATCGATGATTTTGCCGTTTTGAATGTAAATATCTTGTTTAATGCCATCGACACCGCTGGCTGGGTCGTAGACTGTGCCGCCTGTTAATCTAATTAACATACTAATTCCTCGTGTAAATTTTGTTCAATCGCGTTTAAAACATCGGCTGTCGAAGGCAAGTCCGAATCACGCAATTTTTTCAGCCGAATAGCTACCACGTTGTCTAAACGGTAAGCGTGTCCCGTGTGATCAATGCCTGGCGTGCCGACAGGAATAAACACATCGGGTTCTTTTTCAAACGTCATACCTGAACGTGCCACAACAATTGTCGGTAAATTAGTTTGGGGCGGATTTGCGCTCGCATTAAACGCATTCACCCAAATCAGTGCGTCCGCTTCGCCGTTTTCGAGCAATTCATTCGTTTCAAATAAAAACGGGTCATATTCGGGATAACCTTTCGCAAAACTGACTCGCGCGGCATAACCTGAAGTCCAACCGCAAACTTGATTTGCCGTTTGATCACCTTCTTTGCCGCCAAGTGGAAAACCGCTACAGCGTGTGGTTTCATTCAAGTTCTTAATCATTTCGGAAATGGTTTGCACGGTTAATTCGGCGTGTGAATAATTCAACGTACCCGCCGCCCAAGTGATTACGCCATATTTTGCACTTTTGAGTTTCGCTGCAATCGCCGTTAAATCGGTAATTGAAATTCCCGCCACATTTTCAGCTTGAATTTGTTGCCCTTTCACCAGCGCGCGTAAAACGGCGACGACTTCGGGCAAACGTTCATTTTCACATTCAAAAACTTGCGCGATTTTACCATTGGGCGACGTTGACGCATTACCAGAAGGTTTTGCACCTAAATAAATAATGTCACGGTTGCTGGTGTTTTCTAAAAACATCGCTTCGTTCCAGAGATATTTTTCAAAAAAGCGTGGCGCGAAACCTTCTAAATCAACGCCGATAATTAGCAACACATCGCACCGATTTTTCACTTCGGCAAGCGTTGTATTCATCCAGCCCGAATCTTGTAAGGCTAAAATGTTTTTCCGTGCGTTGTTGAAATTTGCATTATCAACGACTGCGCCTACTCGGTCGGCTAACGCAAGCAAGCCACGCATTCCATTTACATCTGTTGCACAACCGCCAATCACAGGAAAATTCGTGTTTTTCAACAAACGCGCTGCGTGTAAAATCGCCTCGTCTAATTCGACTTCTTTGCCGTTGATACGGGCTTTTGTGTCAGTAATTTCGTGTTCAAACGCGGGTGTATTTACCGCACAACCGTTCTGCATGACGCTGATTTTTAAACCATCGACTTTAATCGTTAAGTCGTCCGTGCCAACGCCACAAAATGGGCTGGGAACTTCAAAAAATTCATTCATCAAACTACCTCTAATCTTTTTTAATGTATTTAAAACGTGGGTCGTCTGGTATCCCTTCAAAAACGCCTTCAGATTCTGCGGCGGCATCCCACATGACTACTTCTTCAATTTTTTTCGCTAAGGCAAAATCTTTTTCTGTAATGCCTTTTGCAGCGTGTGTAACTAATTTTACAATCACAAACGCATACGAAACCGTTAAATCAGGATGATGCCAGGCTTTTTCGGCTAAATGCCCAACAGTATTGACTACCATCAACGTGGATTTCCAACCGCTTGTTTTTATTTTTCGGCGAATCCAACCATTTTCGTAGTACCAATGCGGGAATTCATTTTCTAAACGGGTTTGAATCTCTGCGTCGCTTAAAGCGATGTGATGCGTTGTTTCTTCTGACATTTCTGTTCCTAAAATGAAAAACTAACCTTGAATAAAAATTTGATTCGCGTTCAATTGCGTGACATTGCTAAGAATAGCAAATTCGATGGGAACCGCACCGCCTAAACCATCGCTATCGTAAAATAAACCGTGTGTTAATGTGTCAAAAATAATGCGTTGCAATGAATTTTCTGCCGAATGTCCCATTAAAAACGCTTCGGACTTCAACTGATTACTACCATTCAAACCACTAAAAATAGAACGATTTAATGTTAATTTATCCTCGGACGAAAAATCTGTAATCGTATCAACATTAGATTCACTTAATTGTGAAGCAAAAATAAAATTATCACTTCCACCGTTACCCGTTAATTGATTCGCAAAGCTGTTACCAATTAACGTGTCATTTCCAGAACCGCCAATGGCTTCCTCAATTATCGTTCCATAAGCAACGGATACATTATTTTTAGCGGGATAAAATTTTGTAGAACCATTGCTGTATTCTAATGTCGCAGCACCTATTGAACTGAATTCACCTGCTCGTAAATCTACAATTTGTGGTTGAGTTTGGTTACTTGCATCAATTCTATCTACGCCGCTTGCATCCCAAATTGACATAAACGGCTCGGTATTTGCGCCCCAATGATAAGTGCTATTCGTTGCGTTATAACCTGTATTTGCACCATACAGTAATTGAATCGCCGCGATGTCATAAAGTAGCGGTGTTTGTTCAGACGTTGCACCTGAATTTTGACGCAAATTAATAGTTTTATTATTGTCTGTCACTTGGTTTGTGTATTCGTTATAAGACATCAATGTGTATTGATTATTGTCTTTTGAATCCACTAAATACGGTAAATCAGAATCACCCCCGCCACTGCCATAACTACGAGGATGCTTTAGACCTAAAGCGTGTCCAATTTCGTGTAACAGAGTTGAATAACCATAACCACCAACCGCGACCTTATTACTTTCATCTGTAGCACTAACTCGAATCAACGCGGGCATCGCATCATTCATATCTGATGTGGATGAAAATGTATCCGCCGCCGCAGAACCTAAATTACGAACATTTGTAAAGGTAATATCAGCAATTTCAGAACTCCCATTAGGAAATTCAACAAATTTTAGCTTAGCGATATTGGCATAATCTTGAAGTGCTAGGCGTGTTGCCGCTTTTTGTTCCTGACTAAACGCTGTCGGATGCAATCCTAATGTTTCGGTATCCATCACGCCGTTCATTAAATCAAAACTATATGTTAAAACCAAATTGTCATTGGTATCTTTTTCAACCGCAGGTTTTGGATGTTCGGCATCCGCTTTTAAAACATTTTGTGTCGTACCAATTGAAATTTTAAAATCTGATGGCTGATTTAACTGTGTCACTGTGGCATCAGCTTCTTTTTGAATTCCGACGAAATAATCACCTGCAGGGAGATTTTTATAAGTGTGTAATTCAGGATTTACACCAAACGAATAACGAGAACCATCAAGGTCACTATTAAAAACAGAAACATCAATAATTGCGGCATCAACGCTTAAATCGGAAACTTGTAACGTTGCAGAACTCGTCAATTTTATTTTGTACCAGAGTTGCGAATTCTCACCACCCTCTAATTTACCTTGAAGCGAAAACTGATTACTTAAAGTTTGTGTTTGTGTTAAATCGACAGCTAAACTTGAATCACTTGCCCGAGTACGCCATTTTTCTGGTTCAAATGTTGAATAATTAGTGCCATTTGCTACTGCTGGTGAATATGTTAATAACGTTGTAATGCTGTCCAATTGATTAACATCATTCGTTTGATAAATAATTGGCGCGGTTGCTTCACCTGTTTGAGAACTTTCTGGTATCGTTGGAGAATCAACTGTGTCGTCAGATGGAAATAAATCCTTTGCGTTAATGATGTCATTCGAAAATTGTAAATACTCAACTCCTATTAACGTATCTTCACCATCATTGATAACGCCTTTTTTTGCAAT
>CANKON010000133.1 GCA_947484105.1 Methylococcaceae bacterium
ATTTTTCAGCGAGTCTTAAAACGGTTTCAAAATCCGTCTCACTCATCACTGTGCCGCTGGGATTTGCAGGCGAACAAATATAAAGTAATTGGCAACGTTGCCAAACTTCGGCTGGCACATTTTCAAAATCAGGCAAATAATTTGTTTCAGACGTGGCATTTAAAAAATACGGTTCTGCACCTGCGAGCAATGCCGCACCTTCGTAAATTTGATAAAACGGATTTGGCATGACAACCAGCGGTTTTTTTTCTGAATCAATCACGCATTGCGCGAATGAAAATAAGGCTTCGCGCGTGCCATTCACAGGCAAAATTTGCGTTTCAGAATTTACCTTGCATTCAAAGCGACTTTCCAACCATGTTGCAATGGCTTCACGCAATTTTGGAATGCCTTTTGTGGTTGGATAATTTGAAATGCTGCCTAGATTTTCAATCAAAACATCTTTAATAAATTGCGGCGTAGCGTGAGCAGGTTCGCCAATTGACAACATAATGGATGATTTTTCCGCAGGCGGCGTAATACCATTTTTTAATTGCGTGAGTTTTTCAAATGGATACGGATGTAAGTTTTTTAAATTTGGATTCATGATTTATCGACATTTTGGTTGTCTGCCTGCGGCTTGCGCTTGTTGATAAAGTGCTAAAGCTTTAGGCATGTGTGCTTGTAATTGTTGAATGCGCGTAGCGTGTGCAGGATGGGTCGACATAAATTCCATAGGTTGATTTTGCGAGGCTTGTTCCATTTTTTGCCACAATTTCACGCTATCTTCGGGATTGAAACCTGCTTTTGCCATCAAATCCACACCTATTAAATCCGCTTCACTTTCATGCGTGCGGCTGTAAGGCATTAAAACACCGTATTGTGCACCCAGCCCCAACAACCCAATCGCCAAGCCATTTTGTCCGAGTGAGGTTTGCTGAATCATCGACATACCTTGTTGCACCAACGTTTCTTGGGATGCGCGTTCATTACTGTGTCGCGCCATAACGTGTCCCACTTCGTGACCTAAAACCGCCGCCAGTTGGTCTTGATTATCCACCAATTCCATCATGCCCGTGTGAACACCAATTTTTGCGCCAGGCAACGCAAACGCATTGAGCGTTTTATCTTCAAAAACCACCACTTCCCAATTTTGTCCCATGCCGCGTGTGAGTTCACTTACGATACATTGCGCGGTTTGATTGAATCCGCCGTCTTTATTGACAGGTTTGTCTTTTTTCATTTGGTCAAACGCTTGCAAACCCATTTGGCTCATTTGCGCGTCAGGTAAAAAAATCAATTGATTTCGCCCAGTCGGGCTGGTCGCGCAAGCCGTTAAAAGACTACCAATTGCAACGGTAAAAAATAATTTTTTAAACATGATTGTCACTCGAAATTAAATGTTAAATATCATAACACGATGGCAAATTATGCTTCAGCAAACGCGCTTAATTTTTGTTATCTCTTTTGCTATTTTTGTCTACCTTTAAAGATAGACAAAAATAATTTCAATCTGCTAGAATCAGCACCATTGTTTGTGACAACGCTTGAACATTGTTTTAATAACCGTAATTTAGAAAATGAGGTTTATAAAAGACAGTATGTTTTCAATCAGTTTAGTTTCACGAGAAACAGGTATTTCAGTTGCCACATTGCGAAAATGGGAAGAACGTTATGGATTTCCAAAACCAGCGCGAAATAACGGTTATACCCGTTCTTACAATGAAGAAGATGTCGCACATTTACATGAAGTAAAACGCTTGATTGATTTAGGCATTCGACCATCAATAATTTTTGCGATGTCGCCAAATGAATTTGCAACACTTGCGCAACAACATCCTGTTAATCGCGTAAATTCCGAACAAAAATTTATCGACGAAATTTTAAATTTATTGATGTCACACGACATTAAGACAATACGTCTAATTTTAGAAAAGAAACTTAAAAAACTCGGTGCTGTTGGTTTTGTTGAAAAAATCGCGCAACCACTCACCGTTTTAGTCGGTGAAAAATGGTCGAATGGTTCACTCAGTATTTTCACCGAGCATTGTTACACCGAGCAAATGTCGCAAGTCTTAAACAGCGTTCATCCTGCAAATTTCGAATGTGATTACAGTTTGCCGCGCGTTTTACTGGCAACCATTTCGGGCGAACGTCACACGTTAGGGCTAGATATGGTGAAAGCTATTTTGAGTGAGCAAAAAGCCTATTGCATCCATTTAGGCGCGGAATTGCCACTGCTTGAAATTCCTCAAGCAGCGATAAATTACAAAGTGAATGTGGTAGGCTTGTCGTTTAGCAGTTCATTTCCAAAACGCGCCATTAACGAATCGCTCAAAAAATTACGCGCTGATTTACCCGAAAATATCGCGCTTTGGATTGGCGGCACGGGCGCAAGCCAATTAACAAAATTACCCGACGGCGTTGAAATGTCTTGCTCAACAGCAGAAGTTTTAACGATTTTTGAACGGTACAAAAAAACACACGCTGTTATTGATTCATCTTAGAGAAAAATGTTTGTGAAAAAAAATCAAATTCCCGCTGTTATTCCCGCTGAAACAAATTCATTTACAAGTTATGTCGTTGGCATTGGAGCTTCTGCTGGGGGTCTTGATGCACTCGAAAAATTCTTTGATTTTTGCCCCGTCGATACAGGTGCAACGTTTGTTGTAATTCAACATTTATCGCCTGACCATAAAAGCATGATGAGCAATCTGCTTGCGCGTCACACGACAATGCCTGTTTCAATGGTTGAGCAAAACACCACAATTGAACCGAATAATGTGTATTTAATTCCGCCTGGTTCGATTATGCACATGGGCAAAGGTTTTTTGCATTTAACGCCTAAAAATCCACGCGGTTTAACACTTCCGATTGATATATTTTTCACGTCGTTGGCTGAAAGTTACGGCAATCATGCGATTGGAATTGTGCTTTCAGGTACAGGTTCAGACGGCACGCGCGGCGCGTCAGCCATCAATTCAATGGGCGGGTTTTTACTTGCACAAGAACCCAGCACAGCGGGTTTTGATGGCATGCCAAAAAGTTTCATCAACACGGGGTTAATTGATGCCATTTTGCCGCCCGAAGAATTAGCCAATCGCGTTTTAGCACACATCAATCATTTAGCTTCAAATGAACCTGAAATTTATATCGAAAATGATTCGTTTATTCCCCGTCTTGCGCTCTCGCACGAAGAAGCCTTTAACGCAATTATGGTGTTATTGCTGCAAATTAGCGGGATTGATTTCAAAGATTACAAACCGTCTACGATTATGCGCCGTTTGGAACGTCGAATGCAGGTGCGCCGCGTTTCAACGCTAGAAGATTATTTAAAATTACTGGAAACCGAAAGTAGCGAAATTTTTACATTACGACAAGAATTTTTAATTTCTGTCACCAGTTTTTTTCGTGATAGTGAACCGTTTAAAACACTCACTGAATCGGCGATTTCTGAAATTGTAGCGAGTAAAAATAACGGTGATATTGTCCGAATTTGGACAGCGGGTTGCTCAACTGGCGAAGAACCTTATTCGCTTGGAATGCTTTTTATTGAAGAATTTGAACGCCAAAAACGCTGGTTGACGCTCAAAATTTTTGCGACTGACGTAAATCAACAAAATATCGAATTTTCAGCGATTGGCAGTTACACCGAATCGATTGCAGCGGAAATCAGTCCAGCGCGTTTAGAACGATTTTTTGACGTGAAAGGCGCGAATTTCGTGGTGAAAAATGATTTGCGCCAGTGCATTATTTTCGCACGTCATAATTTATTGAGTGACCCGCCTTTTACCAAAATGGATTTGGTGGTTTGTCGAAATACGCTAATTTATTTTAAAAATCCCGCGCAAGAACGCGCCTTGCGCCGTTTGCAATATGCGGTAAATCCACAAGGCTTTTTATTTTTAGGCTCGAGTGAATCGCTGTCTGCGGCAAACGAAGGTTTTAAAACCATCAACGCCAAACACAAATTATTTAAACGTATCACTTCGTCAACGCCCGTGCCGTACGATATGTTGCAAAACGTTTCAACGGCGTATCAAACAGGGCGACATTCTGCATCGGTTTTAGTCGCACAAAAATCTAAAAGTATTGATAGCAACGCGATTGATGGTGCAATCAGTTTGATGCTCAATAATTACGCGCCACCTGCTTTAATTGTGAACGGCAATCACGAAATTCTGCATTTCTTTGGCGATGTGCAGCCGTATTTATCGTTTCGAGAAGGTAGCGCGAGTTTGCAAATTGGGCGCGTGTTGCCGCCACGCTTGATTCCAATTGCCTCCGCGCTACTTTATAAAGCAGCTAAAAGCACTGAAACGCTCATTTCAGATTTAATTCAATTCAAACAACCCGACGATTCGATAAAACTAATTCGATTAAGTGCGCGTCCGATTTCACTTAAAACACACGAGCCGTTTATGTTGCTGTGTTTTGAAACGGTAACAAGTCACGCACCTGAAATTGAAACTAAAGCCTTCAACATTGACGCAGAAACGATTGAACGGATTGAAATTTTAGAAAATGAACTCGCCGCGACGCGCGAAAGTTTGCAAGCGACCATTGAAGAACTCGAAACCTCAAACGAAGAATTACAAGCCACAAATGAAGAGTTAATGGCTTCAAATGAAGAATTGCAAAGTTCAAACGAAGAATTGCAATCGGTCAATGAAGAACTCAACACCGTCAATGCCGAATATCAAGAAAAAGCAGGGATTTTAAGTCAGCTCAACGCCGATTTAGACAGCATGGCAAAAGCCTCAGGCGTGGCGACGATTTTTGTTGATGAGCAGTTGCATTTAACCCGATTCAGTCAAGATGCAATGCAAATTTTCAAATTGCGAAATTCTGATATTGGACGGCGTTTAGACGATTTTGCTCACACGTTGAAATATGATCATTTAGTTGATGACATCGAAACGACGTTGCAATTGCAACGCATGACAGA
>CANKON010000134.1 GCA_947484105.1 Methylococcaceae bacterium
GATAAGACTTTTGCCACCGCGTGGCACAATTACATCGACAAATTCTTTCATTGTGATCAATTCGCCCACTGCTGCACGGTCTGTCGTTTCTACAATTTGAACCGCAGCTTCGGGCAATTCTGCTTCGTGTAACCCTTTTGTGACGCACGCGGCAATCGCACGATTTGAATGAATTGCCTCTGAACCACCGCGTAAAATACAGGCATTGCCTGATTTCAAACACAAAGCTGCGGCATCAACGGTGACATTTGGACGTGATTCATAAATGATTCCAATTACACCAAGCGGCACGCGCATTTGCCCAACTTGAATGCCGCTTGGTCGATAACTCAAATCTGTAATTTCACCAATCGGGTCTGGAAGGGCAGCAACTTGAATTAGTCCGTCAATCATTGCCTGAATGCCTTTGGGCGTGAGGGTCAATCTGTCGAGTGCCGCCTCATCCAACCCATTTGTTTTTCCCGCGAGTAAATCTTTTTGATTTTCAGAAATCAAATAAGCTTTGCGATCCTGAATTTCGTTCGCAATTGCAATCAACGCCCGATTTTTTGAATTTGTTTCTGTATAACTCAAAATCCGCGCAGCATCTTTTGCTTGTTGCCCTAAAACTTGCATATAAGCTTGAATGTTCATGTTTTCAGATAAATTCATTTTGCTAATTCCTGTTTCGATTCAAACTCGAAAAATTTCCCGTTGCGTGATTATTGGCTAACGGTAAAACTATCGCAAGCACAAAAAAAGCCCCGTTATAAAATAACGGGGCTTTTTTATATTTGGAGCTAGTGAGGGGATTCGAACTCCTGACCGGCTGATTACAAATCAGCTGCTCTACCAACTGAGCTACACCAGCAATATGTGTTAAATTATACACATAAAAAAAATTAAACCAACTTAAAACGATGAATTGCGACATTTTTCTGCATATTTCAAGCCAAACACAACAACTTGAAATTCAAATAAATTCAAAAATTACAAAAAGTTATCGTATTTCAACAGCAAAAAATGGCGTGGGTGAAATCAAGGGGAGTGAGCGCACCCCGTGCGGTTGGCATAGAATTCGAGCTAAAATTGGCGACGCTAAACCACTAAACAGCGTTTTTGTCGCACGTCGTCCAACAAGTGAAATTTATGATGTTGAATTAGCAAAGAAATTTCCAAATCGGGATTGGATTTTAACGCGAATTTTGTGGCTAGACGGTTTGGAGGCGGGGAAAAATCGTTACGGCAATGTTCACACTGGCTCACGCTATATTTATATTCACGGTTGTCCCGATGATTTAATTACAGGACGACCAGAATCACACGGTTGTATTCGGATGAAAAATGCCGACATTCTCGATTTATTCAATCGTATTCCCGTCGGCACAAAAGTATTTATTGATTGAAGTGCATCACTTCGCCTTCTTGCAACTGTCCATCTTGTTGCATCGAAGGATAAGCGCGTTGCGACTCATAATCACCACTTCGCGACCCGCTACCACCGTTTAATTGTTCATTTACTTGTTGTGCGACTTCGAGGCCTAAATTGTGTGAAACCTCTGCGACAACTCTGCCACGGCTTGGTTGAACTCGTGCGCCTAACGATGCTATACGAACATCTGAACCTTCGCCCATCGCGGTAAATGATGCTTTGATTTCATAAGTTTTTGTATTTATTAAACTGAAATCCGCTGTCAACGTCATGCTAAACGTGTTCGACATATTATTTGTGCCAATAATCGGGTTCACTTCATCACGAAAATCCAACTCACTCACCGTACCAAATAAAACATAGTCAGCTTTGGGATAATAGCCTTTTTTGATTTTATCGATAATATCGAAAACTTTTTCGCTACCTTTAGCGGTGTACGGTTTAGCTTGGGTTAATTGAAAACCGCTGGTTTTCAATAATTCACCTTTAATATCGCCCGTAAATTTACGCAATTCGCCATATTCCACATAACTTTGTGTGCCAGACGATTCTGAATAATCCGTTTTTGAACGAGCATTAAACGAATCAGAATTCAACGTTGAACGACCGCGTTCGGATTCGCTATTGTGATATTCGACATTGTGAAAATACTCACGCACACGATCAGAATAAGCCAAATCAGCAACCGCAATCTTCGCTGCCTGGGCGAATGACGCAACGCTTAATAATGCTAAAAAAACTAAACTGCGTTTCATAAATCGCTCCAAATTTAGAACATTGATTTGTTGGACGTTTTACGAATTTCTTTTTCATCCGCCCATTCCATTACGCCACTTTCGTTATCAATCAATTGCAAACTGAATTTGTAATACACATCTTTCACATCGTCAGCACGTTTCACGATTGACGTAATGGTGCCTTCAATACGAAAATCCGCACCTTCCATTTGCCCAATTTTTTTCGATTTACTTTTTTTGTACATGCCCGTTTGAGTTTGACGAACAATCTCATCGGTTTGCGTTTGCATTCCACTTGTATCAACAGCGAAACGAACTAAACCACTTTTCATCACTTTCGTACGAATAGTGTCCGTGATTGATTTTGTGTCGATGTATTCGCTAGTACGATTTTTAACTTCCGCAATCGTTACTAATGGACGTTGTCTTGACGAAACAGCAGGGGATTGTAATAACGATGAAGTCATCGCCTGTGCGATGCTTTGTAAATCAGTTGAACCAAACTCATTGGTCAACGTTTCAACAGCACGATGATCACCGTATTCAACATTGCCTGAACTTAATGTTGGTGTTTGATTCGCACAACCGCTTACTAATGTAATAATGGCTGCTGACAGTAAAAGTTGTGTACGCATGATAATTCCTCGATTTAAATGAATTTAATTATTTTTCATTGGGCAATTTCAAATCTGCACTCATCGCCCAGGGTGAAAATGGAAATGGCAATGTGTCTGTGCCAAAAACTAAGAACAATAACAAGTGATAATCGTAAATCGCTAAACCCCGCCCAAAACTTAGAATGTGAGCATTTTTTTCACCTGATAACAAAACAAAAAACAGCTGCAATAAAATGACTGCCCACGCTAACCATCTAACTAATGTCAGCACCACAGCAAACAGCAACATTAAAAAAATACGTTTCCAAATTTGCACTTGCGATAAATGGGTATTGATTTGTTCTTCCATGATATTAGCCTCTGTTCATAATGTCGCGTAAATCGAGAGCTGCCGCGTTTGCACGGGCAATATAGTTCGCCATTGATAACGAATAGTTTGCAAATAAACCGTAGCCACTACCGTCCAAAACCATTGGGCTAAGTGTAGGAGTTAGACTATTTTCAAGTTCACGAATCATGACATCAACCGTTCGCATCGCGCGTTTATCGAGCAAAATATCGTGAAAATCATGTTTAACGGCTCGTAAAATGTGAAGTAACGCCCAACTTGCACCGCGTGCTTCATAAAATACGTTATCAATTTCCATCCAACCTACTTTTGCTGCACTTTTACCGCTTGCTTCCTCTAATTCTAATTCTGTCAATCCTGGCGCAAAGTTACTACTTGAGGCATTTGAACTCAAACGGGTTGATAAATCGCCCAAACGTTTAATCACAACTTCAGTGTATTGCCATAAGTTATCAGCACGCGAATAAAATTGGGCTTTTTTAGTGGCATTGGGATCTTGTAAACGTTGCATATATTTGTGCAACGCTTGGATTCCTTTTTCATATTCAGCCTCCGTTGCAGGTAATGCCCATGAATTTGGTTCGTAATAAAAATACGGTTCAGCTATCGCCAAATCAGGATCTTGTTCTGATTGTGATTGATCGCGAGCAAAATGATTTCGTAATGCTGTTGTTGCATCACGCAACATCACTAATGCACCAAATTCCCAACTAGTAATGTTATCGAGTAATACGCCTGGCGGTGCAATATCGTTGGTGATATAACCACCACTTTTATTTAAAAGTGTGTCCGCAATATGTGCTAACGTTGCGGTATAGGTATAGCCCAAAGGCAATTCGGCGGCTAAAATTTCATAACTTGCCACTTCTGACGAACCGTGTCCACTCTCTGTATTTTCGGTGCTAGCGGATTGTTCTGGTGTGGCAAGCCCTGCTTGTGAAATTGCCGATTCTAAAATGTTAAACTGCACGGGTTCACGTCCCCACCATTGTGTCAATATAAGTACAACGAGTAGAGCCGCTGACGCTAACACTCCAAGTATCCACGCTGTGCCTTTTGATTTAATGTCCGTTATTTTTTCGCTTGCCGCCATAATTCAACCTTTTAAGGAAATAGATTCGCGTAATTGTTATTTGATTTTGTTTATAAAGTTAAGGCGGCATAGTAACGGTTTTTCTTGTTTTTTGCACGATGCGACAAAAGAATAAAAAGATAAAAATGTTGCCAAAAATGAATCAGTTGGTATAATTCACAGACTGAAATTACAGAATTTCAGGCGCGTAGCTCAGTTGGTTAGAGCACCACCTTGACATGGTGGGGGTCGGTGGTTCGAGTCCACTCGTGCCTACCAAACAAATATAAAGCACTGCTAAGTCAGTGCTTTTTTTTATTGTGCAATTTGAAGGTATTAAGCGATGCTAGTTATTACACTTCCAGACGGTTCTCAACGCAACTACGACACACCACTCAGCGTGCTTGATGTTGCTCAATCTATCGGTTCAGGGCTTGCAAAAGCGACGCTCGCAGGAAAAGTTAATGGACAACTTGTTGATGCCAGCACAATTATTCAAAACGATGCACAACTGCAAATTATCACGTCAAAAGACGAAGAAGGCGTTGATGTTATTCGCCATTCCACCGCGCATTTATTAGCACAAGCGGTCAAACAATTATTTCCTGAAGCACAAGTTACGATTGGACCTGTGATTGAAAATGGCTTTTACTACGATTTTGCGTATTCACGTCCGTTCACGCCCGAAGATTTAGAAAAAATTGAAGCAAAAATGCAGCAATTAGTTTCTGAAAATATC
>CANKON010000135.1 GCA_947484105.1 Methylococcaceae bacterium
AGTGCTAATTCCCAGCTTTTTCTTTTTGTGGCTTGCCGCAGCGGGGGTTGTCACGGGGGCGATTGTTTGGTTAATTGTGATGACGACAAATGCTCAAATTTTTATTTTTTCAGTATTTGCCATCAGTGCAATTGTGTTGTGGAAAATAATGGGTAAAAAACCATTCAGAAAAACCGACCATCCATTGTTAAATAAACGCGGACAGCAATATATTGACCGAACGTTTTATCTTTATGAAGCCATCGAAAATGGACAAGGAAAAATTAAAGTGGACGATTCCATCTGGAAAGTTCACGGTGAAGATTGTGCCATAGGCGGCAAAGTTCGCGTGATTGCTGTACGCGGAACGGTTTTTGATGTTGAAAAAGTCATTTAGTTTTTGGACAAGGATACACTGATTCCAACGCATCAAAAATCAAAACAGCAGCGGATGGATTCGATTTTGTAGGTTTTTGAATGTAATCTCCCACAATCGAAAGGATTTGATCGTTTGTTAAATCACTGGGCGAACAGACAATACCAGTGCTACTGACAAATTTGGAAACGCCCAAGACGTAGCCTTTGTAAGTAAATACTTTAAAGTCGTGTTTAACACTCGCAAAGCCTTGTTCAACTTCGGAGACGTTTTTTTCGTACTCAATTCGTCCTTCGTTTAAATCGTGACCATCGTCATATAACGATTGCGCGGTCATAAAAAATATAAATAAAAACACAATAAATTTGAACATTACACACCCTCATTAACCTAAACTTGATACAAGAAAACAGCTTGAACCAATTTTACACCAACTGTTCACAGATATTGATGATTATCAGGCAGTGCAAAAGATGTAACTGAAAAAGCGTTTTTTTAAATCTTACGTTCAACCGCGATTACAATAGTAAAATGCTGGAATTTTCAGCCCCCATTTTTATTTTATCCAAGCAGATTTAAATGACCTTAGAACAAAACCCGCTTCCAACAAAAGTTGAGCAAGTCGAAATTACCGAAGAAAATCACGACCAACGATTAGACAATTTTTTAATTACGCGCTTAAAAGGTGTGCCAAAAAGTCGCATTTATCGCATCGTCCGAAAAGGCGAAGTGCGAGTAAATAAAGGGCGCGTCGATGTCAATTATCGTTTAATGACGGGCGATATTGTACGAATTCCCCCTGTTAGAATTGCAGAGCGTAGCGAGGAAGTTTTCGTTCCGACAAATTTAAAAGAAGCCTTACAACACAGTATTTTGTACGAAGATGACGGTTTTTTAATTGTGAACAAACCCGCTGGTTTCGCAGTCCACGGCGGAACGGGTGTCAGTTCTGGCATTATTGAAGGCATTCGTTTATTACGTCCTGACGCGCATTTTTTAGAATTGGTTCACCGTTTGGATAAAGATACTTCTGGCTGCTTAATTATCGCGAAAAAACGCAGCGCATTACGCGCTTTTCACACCATTTTTAGAGAAAATAAAATCCATAAAACTTATACCGCGTTGCTCGCTGGGCAATGGAAAAAGAAAAAATTAGTGATAAATGCGCCCCTTTTAAAAAATATCGCCAAAGGTGGCGAACGCATGGTCACAATTAACGCGGCGGGAAAAGAAGCCGAAACCGTTTTTACGCGCTTAACAACGTTTGAAAATTCAACGCTCGTTGAAGCCGCTCCAAAAACAGGGCGAACCCATCAAATTCGAGTTCATGCGGTGCATTTAGGACATCCCATTATTGGTGATGAACGTTATGGACGTGATGATATAAATTTAGCGTTTAAGCAAAAAGGCTATAAACGGATGTTTTTGCACGCCACAACGTTAACGTTTTTACATTATGTAACTGGCGAATCCATGAAAATTAACGCTCCCCTGCCCTCACAACTTGAGCAATTATTGAAAAATGAAAAGCCGCTTGTTTGAGTCTGAACCGAAATGGATTGTGTCTCCCACGTCTATTTTTAAAAATTTTCCGTCTGATTTGAAATCATGGCTTAATGAATCGCAATCGCTGACACAACGATTACGAAATCAGTTTGAAAATATCCGCGTGAAAGTGCTATTTGAAAGGCAAGAAACACCGTTTTTAACGGAGCGGCAAATGTTAAATGTGCCTGAACAACGTTATTGTTTGGTGCGTGAGGTGGTTTTGCTATCCAATCAAACGCCGTTGATTTTGGCACGAACCGTCATTCCAACAAAAACATTAAAAATCACACAAGGAAATTTAGCGCGTTTGGGGTCACGTCCGCTCGGAGAAATTTTATTTTCTACGCCCAGTTTGGAACGCGAATCATGCGGCATTGTAAAAATTGAACCCAATTTGTGGGCAACGGATTTAGAAATTAAAATGCCATTGTGGGGGCGGCGCACACAATACAGCATTTGCAAACAACCAATGTTAGTCAGTGAGTTTTTTTTACCGAGTTTATTTTTATGATTACGATTATTCAGCGTGTCACCGAGGCGAGCGTTACAGTAAAAGGAAGTGTGATTGGAGAAATTGAACAAGGCATTTTGGCGTTAGTTGCCGTTGAAAAAATGGATACATTCGCAATTGTAGAAAGGCTATTAGAGCGCATTTTGAATTACCGCATTTTTGCTGATAGCGATGACAAAATGAACTTGAGTTTGCGTGATATTCAAGGCGGTTTGTTGTTAGTGCCGCAATTTACATTGGCGGCGAATACCGACAAAGGTAATCGCCCCAGTTTTACATCTGCCGCCCCCCCCGAATTTGGACGTGAAATGTTTAGTTATTTACAACAACACGCGATTCAAACTTTCGAGAATGTTCAATTTGGCGAATTTGGCGCGGATATGAAAGTTGCTTTAATTAACGACGGTCCTGTGACTTTTACGCTGAAAGTTTAATCATCGTCGTCAGAATACGGTTTGGATTCTATGCCCTCAGGAAGTTTATGACTGTTTGCACTGCGTAACAAAATCAACAGGCCTCCCACAACAAACAGCACGATCACGATAAAAATGAAAATTCCCATAATTTTCTCTCACCGTATTATTTGAATTTGTTTAGTGCGTGCGTTCAAATTCTTGCATGAACGCAATTAACGCATCCACGCCACTTTCTGGCATCGCGTTATAAATGCTTGCACGCATTCCACCAACGCTGCGATGACCTTTTAACTCATTCAACCCCGCCGTTTCAGCCGCCGTTAAAAATGCTTTATCCAATGCCTCATCTGCCAAAATAAATGGCACATTCATTCGTGAACGAAACGCCAAATCAACAGGGTTTCGATACAACGTCGAATTATCAATGGCTTGATAAAGTTTTGCAGCCTTAGCGATATTACGCTGTTCCATTGCCACAACGCCGCCTTGCGCTTGAACCCATTTCAAAACCAAGCCCATCAAATACCAGCTGTAAGTCGTTGGCGTATTTAACATTGATTGATTTTTAGCCTGCTCTGCATAATTGAAAACAGGCGGTACTAATTTTGAACATTTGCCGAGCAGGTCATCACGTACAATCACAACGGTCACACCTGCCGCCCCCATATTCTTTTGGCTACCCGCGTAAATCAAACCAAATTCATTTACATCAACAGGACGCGACAAAATGTTTGATGACATATCACAAACTAACGGCAAGCCTTTTGAATCAGGCGTTGCATTAAATTCGACACCGTGAATGGTTTCGTTTGATGTGTAATGCAAATAAGCCGCTTGCAAATCACAAACCCAACTTGAAACGTCAGGAATGGTTGTGAAATTACTGTTTTCAGAACTCGCACTCACCATTGCATCGCAATAAATTTGTGCATCTTTAATGGCTTTTTCTGACCATGCGCCTGTTTTAACGTAACAGGCTTTGGTTTTATCGCCCAAAATATTTTGAGGAATAAACGAAAATTGTGCCGATGCGCCACCTTGTAAAAATAACACGCGATAATTTTCAGGAATGTTCATCAAGGCGCGTAAATCGGCTTCTAATTCTGCCGCAATGCTTGAAAACTGTTTGCCACGATGACTCATTTCCATAACGGACATTCCGCTGCCACGCCAATCGAGTAATTCGTCTTTCGCTTGTTGTAAAACGGCTTCAGGCAATGCAGAAGGACCTGCACTAAAATTGTAAATTCGGGACATTTTTGAATTCTCCAGTTAAAAGTTGAGTTAATTTTCTAGCCATAAACAATTTTTAATCGACGCTAATCGCTCATTGTGTGCGTTTAATTCGTCTTCCGTACAATGTAAAATTGGTAATGGAGGACGATTTGCCAATGTGCGAATGATATTTTGTGTTGAGGCAGTCATTATTTTGTCAGCATTTTCACTTTCGTTCATCAGCGAAAATTGCCCGCCTGTCATCGCTAAAAAAACATCTGCAAGAATTTGAGCATCCAGCAACGCGCCGTGCAATTCACGGTGGGCGTTATCGACATTGTAACGTTTGCAAAGCGCGTCTAAATTATTGCGTTGGGCTGGATGACGTTTTTTCGCGTCAGCAAGTGTGTCAAAAACCGTGCAAAAATTTCCAATCGGCGGCAATTTAAGCAAATCCGCTAATTCATAATCCAAAAAACCTACGTCGAACGGCGCGTTGTGAATGATTAACTCGCTGCCTTGAATGTAATCGATAAACGTTTGGGCAATTTGAGAGAAAGTCGGTTTATCCGACAAAAATTCCGTCGTAATGCCATGAACACGCAACGCCCCTTCTTCGCTGTCACGCTGCGGATTGATATAAACGTGAAAATTATTACCTGTCAAACGGCGGTCAATCAGTTCAACGCAACCGATTTCAAGAATTCGGTTGCCGTCTTTGGTACTTAACCCAGTGGTTTCTGTGTCGAGTACAATTAAGCGACTGGGATGAATGTTTTCCCTTATTTAATCTTCTTTAAATTGAATCGCGTGCAAACGGGTGTACGCGCCATTTTTCGCTAGTAATCCAG
>CANKON010000136.1 GCA_947484105.1 Methylococcaceae bacterium
CGATTTTTCCAATATCGTGCATGGGGGCGGTTTCTAAAACCAACGCTTGTTCTTCTTCAGATAATCCTAATTCACGGGCAATTAAACGTGAATAATTTGTCATGCGAATTAAATGCTGCCCTGTTTCTGGGTCACGATGTTCTGCCGCCTTTGCCAACCGCAATACCATTTCTCTTTCTCGTAAGCGCAATTCAGCAGTGGCTTTTTTAACTTCTTTGTCTAACCAATCCGCCCGATTCGCCAATGCCACTTGGCTTTCACGCAATGCTAGTAAATTTTGAACACGCGCTAAAAATTCGATTTTATCAATCGGTTTATTCAAGAAATCGTGTGCGCCTAAATTTAACGCACGATGCCGAATTTCATTTTCGGTATCAGCGGTAATAACGACAATCGGAATATCTTTGTAGCGTTCAATTTTACGAAAATGCTCAATGAACTCCAAACCGTCCATTTCTGGCATCATGTAATCAAGTAAAACCAAATCAGGTTCATTTGATTGACACCATTCGAGGGCTTTTAAAGGATCATCAAAACTTGTCGATTCCACACCATCGATTTTTTTTAATAAGTGCCGAAATAACGTTAAATTGGTCGCGTTGTCATCAACAATTAGTACATGAGGCATAAAAAAATCCTATTTTCTGTTTTCAATAAATTGCGTGACACGATCGAGTTCATTTTGAATTTTTGTGGCTAACATCGAAATAGTTATCCAATTTTCTTGCGTGGCACTTTGTTCAAGTTGTTCTGCTAATAAGCCCAAAACTATCGCGCCAATGTTTGTGCTTGAACCTTTAATTTCATGTGCAATGGCTTTTAGATTTGTCGTTTTATCTTGCACCGCATTGTAGAGTTTTTGTTTTAACGCGGGAATTAAATCCTTAAAAACCGTTAAAAGTTCATCAATGCTTTCTTCGTCATCATCGAATAATTCTTTTATTCGTTGCATCTCAATGGGCGGATTATCAATAATGTTGTCAATAAGTTGAGTTGATTCTTTCACTATAATTTCTTCTAATTCCGAAACGGTTGTCGTATTTTGTAGCCATTTTTGTAATACATTTGAGAGAATTTTTGTATCAATCGGCTTAGATACATAATCATCCATGCCAGATTCCAAACAATGTTCACGGTCGCCTTGAATCGCATTCGCCGTCATCGCGATAATTGGAATACGTTTCTGCCTGTCGTCGGATTCTTGCTCACGTTTGCGAATCGCTTGCGTCGTTTCAAAACCGTCCATAATTGGCATTTGGCAATCCATCAAAATCAGTTTAAATGACATCGTTTCTAAGGTTTCAAGTGCTTCTTTTCCATTGTTAGCGATATAAATGCTGTACCCCAGTTTTGCCAATATCCGTTTAGCAACTTGTTGATTCACTAAATTATCTTCAACAAGTAAAATCAATCCATCGGTATGCGTTGCAATTTCCTTTGCATTACTTTCCAGCGGTATTTTTTTAACACTTTCAGATTCGTTAGGATGTAAAATTTCATTCATTGCGTTGAACAATGCGGACTGCTTAACAGGTTTTAACAACACACTCGACACGCCTTTATCGATAAACATTTGTTTAGCGAGTTCATTTTTCGCATTTTGGCAAACGATAATCGGAAGATTTTCAAACAGATTTGTTGCTGAAATGTTTTCGAGCATTTTAAATATTTCTGCATCGCTAAATTCGACAATCAATAATGTGTCGTAAGGTTCACCCTGCATTTTCGCTTCATTTAGAATGAAAAACATTTCCTCGCTGTTATCGGTGGTATTGACTAAAACACCCCATGCTCCTAAATAGGTTAAATAAATATCATGGTGTCCCGTATCTTTGCCCACAACAAGAACACGTTTGCCACGCGATTCTTCAATTGGAAGAACACCACCAGCGGCAACAATTTTAAATGGAATTTCAACCCAAAAAGTTGAGCCTTTGCCTTCTTGGCTTTCTAAGCCGATTTTGCCACCCATCAATTCAGTTAATCGTTTTGAAATGGATAATCCTAAACCCGTACCGCCATATTTTCGAGTGGTAGAATTATCAGCTTGTGAAAAAGGTTGAAATAAACGTACTTGGGCTTCGGGTGCAATACCAATGCCTTCATCTTCGATTTCAAATCGTAACCACGCTGTACGATTTTTCTTACTGATCAAGGTAGCACGAACAATAATAGCCCCTTGTGACGTGAATTTAAGAGCATTGCCTAAAAAATTCAGCAAAATTTGTCGCAACCGCATCGAGTCGCCTAGTAATTTTTGGGGAATGGCGGGATCAACAAATGTCATCAATGACAGCGATTTTTCATAAGCCTTACTTGCCATAATATCAGCACAACTTTCTGTAACAGCTTGGATTGAAAATTCAATTTGTTCAATTGCCATTTGTCCCGCTTCAATTTTAGAAAAATCTAAAATATCGTTAATAACCGTCAGCAACGCTTGTGAGGAAGATCTAATAATGGCAGTAAATTCTTTTTGTTCATCATCAAGTTGCGTGTCAAACAATAAATCTGTCATGCCAATAATGCCATTCATTGGAGTACGAATTTCATGGCTCATATTTGACAGAAAATCAGATTTTAATCTCGAGGCTTGTTCAGCGGTTTCTTTTGCTTTAATGAGTTCGGCTTTCGTCTGCTTTTCAATACTAATGTCATGAAAACAGGCAACAGATCCCCTAAATTTATCGTCGTCTAATAACGGCGCACCCACCAAACTCACATGAATAGCTTGACCATTTTTGTGGAAAAACATTTCATCTTCAGAACGATAAACTTTGTTATTCCTCATACTCAAAAAAATCGGGCATTCTTCAGACGGTAAATGTGTGCCATTGGGTTTTTGATAATGAATAATGGGATGAATCGCTTTGCCTTGTATTTCTGAGAATGTCCAACCTAAAATGCGTTCGGCTTCTGCATTTAAATACGTTAAAAGACCTTTGGAATCCAGGGTATAAATGCCTTCGCCTAAATTATTTAAAATTTGTTTCTGCCATTTTTCAGCGGTCAGCGCATCATGTTCCATTTCTTTCTGTAAGGTAATATCCGTGCGAATTGAAATGTAATGATCTATTTTTCCATTGTCATCTAAAAAGGGCACAATGGTTGATTGAACCCAATAAAATTCACCTGATTTAGAGCGGTTACAAATTCTGCCTTCCCACACATTACCCGCCACAATGGTTTTCCACATTTGACGAAAAAATTCTCTGGGATGTTGACCAGAATTTAAAATACGGTGATCTTGTCCCATTAGCTCAGAATATGAATAGCCGCTAATAGCAACAAATTTTTCATTCACATAAGTTATTTTTCCTTTTCTATCAGCAATACTGACAACAGCGTGTTGATCTAAAGCATATTGTCTGCGTTTAAAATCAAGACTAACTTGTTCTTTTTCTTTCATCATTATTTTGATGAAATGCATAAAACGAAACAACATCAGCAATGTAAATAAAACCGCAACGAATGACGAGAATGAAATGGTACGAATAAATGTAAATCGGTGATTTTCAATATTTTGAGCCGAAACATCAATACCAATAATGCCATCAAGTTTGCCCGATGACGTGATAATTGGCGCGTAGGCGGATAGCCAAGTTCCCCATTCGTCATGGTAAATTTCGGGTTCGGTATAAACTGAATTTTGTGAAGGATTTGTATTTAATATGTTGAGAAGTGTTTGCGAAGGATGAGGATAAAGTGTTCCGACTGTATTTTGATTTTCTGCTGAACCGTCAACGATGATATTTACGTCACCATTTTCCATTTTTCGCATGGTGTAAATGTTGGCAATATCGGTACTGTGTTCACGCATTGTCACTAAATCGTTTTTCAACTTAATAAATGCAGGACTGTCAGAGTCCGATATTGTCTGTATGGTACTGTGCAAATCACCATCAAGCTTGTCTCGCATAACGAGAACAGTATCTCTAATACGAAGTTGTAATTCTTCTTTTAAAAATTTCTCTACTTGCACAGTTGTAAGCACTGTCAGAACCAAAACGCCGAACAATGTCAAACCGCAAAGCGCATACGTTATTGTGTTTAAACTGATGGTTTTAGATTTTACAATGGGCGGTTCTGTATCTAATTTTTTAGCCATAAACGACAACCCCATTTTGACTTTGCAATGGTTTGGATAACTTTTTCAAAACACACAACTATTTTTTAACGATTGCATTCCATGCAGCAAGCCACGCTTGTGACTGATATAACTCACTTCTTTTTTCAAGCGTTCCGTTCAAAATCATTTGCAACGTAGTGTTAATAATGCCGAAAAAGTAGCTGTAAAGCAGCATCGGAGCAAGGCTACGAATTTCACCGTTGTTGATGCCAAGTTGAATCATTTTCAGCATTTTATTGACGGCAGGCGTTTGCAAATACGGTTTTGCTTCCGTGGGTAAAAATTCGCTAGCATTGATTTCAAACAAAAAACGCAAGGCTTCGGGCGCGTCGTCGGTCAATTTAAAAAGTAAATCAACTAAACTGTGCAATTGCTCGGATGCTTTTTTGTTGCGACGACGAATTTCATCAATCGACACGCTTAATGTGTCTAATACGTTGTTATATAACTCCGTGGCAAGCTCTTGTTTACTATCGAAATACAAATAAATTTCTTGTGTTTGTGACAATTTTGCTGCTTGTGCAATATCAAATAACGACGTATTAAAATAGCCTTTTTGCACAAATAAACTCAACGCCGCGCGTAGAATTTCGTTTTGTGTTTCATCATTTTTCTGAGTCAAAATGTGTTCCTGTTAATGTTTGTTAATGGCGATAAACGCCGCGTGTAAGTATTGAATCATCGACCATAATGTCAAAATGGCAGC
>CANKON010000137.1 GCA_947484105.1 Methylococcaceae bacterium
CTAATTCTGGATGCCACAAATCGAGTAACGCCAAGCCTTTTTCACCAAATAATCCTGCCATGTAATAACGTCCATCAGACGAAATCAGCGCGTCGTAAGGTTGTTTGCCGATGTTGGTGAATTTTTGAACTTGTGGCGATTTTGGATTTTTAACATCAATAACCCAAATTTCGCCTGCATCAAATAAACTAACGACAAATTTATGATTGGGTGCATCGACTAAGCCGACCGTTTTAGATAATTTCCCCTTCACATCCACCGCAGGAATGTCGGCAAGTAATTCAAGTGTTTCGGCGGAAAAAAATTTCACACTCGCAGGTTCATAATTGGAAACCCCAATAATTTTACCATCTTGCGAAATCGCACCTCCAATTGAATTTCCCCCTTGAATTATGCGTTTTTCGACCTCATCTGAGAGCATATCGATTTTAGTCAAGCCTCCATCGCGCCCGAAAACGTAAGCAAATCGTTCATCGCGGGAAAATACGACCGAGGCGTGTGACAAATCGCCTAACTCTTCAATTCTAGCGAGTTGGGTGGGATTTGATGTATTGATAATTAACGCTGAATGCGATTCGCGTTCGATCACTAAACCCAAATCGCCTGTGGCGCGTAACTCGTCAGAGAGTGCATTTAAGGTGTAGAATAGAAACAAGAAAGTGGTGAATTTTTTCATAAATTTGTCGATACAGAGGAAATAGTATTTATTCGCTATCATAGCGAAAAAAAAATAAAAAATGCTAAAATCTAACCAATTAAATTACACAACACAGGAGTATTTAAATATGACAAACGCTTTGGCTTTACCCACAAATTTATCTGTAGGAACGTTTGACGCTTACTTAAATGTTGTTCGTCAAATGCCGCAATTAACCGTTGAACAAGAACGTGAATTAGCTATTCGTTTTCATGAAAATGGTGATTTAGAAGCTGCGCGTGAATTGGTAATGACCAATTTGCGATTTGTGGTTCACGTTGCACGCGGTTACAGTGGTTACGGTTTATCGATGCCAGATTTAATTCAAGAAGGTAACGTCGGTTTAATGAAAGCGGTAAAACGTTTTGATCCTGGTATGGGCGTGCGATTGGTATCTTTTGCAGTGCATTGGATTAAAGCCGAAATTCACGAATATGTGATTAAAAATTGGGGCGTCGTCAAGATTGCCACCACCAAGGCGCAACGTAAATTGTTTTTCAATTTACGCAAAATGAAAAAAGATTTGAATTGGCTTTCGCATGACGACGCAAAGGCAATTGCGGCGGATTTGAATGTTGATTTAAGTGACGTTTATGAGATGGAAAAACGGTTGAGCAGTCACGATATGTCGTTTGATATGTCAAACGATGACGGCGATGATGAAAATTACGCTGCACCTGTTAATTATTTACAACAAACGCACGCGGATCCCGCAGAATTATTAGAAGCGTCTGATTGGGAAGGCAAAGAACATGATTTGCTTGTTGCCGCGATGAAATCATTAGACGAGCGTAGCATCGATATTTTGACCAGTCGTTGGTTGGTTGAAAAGAAAGCGACCTTGCAAGATTTAGCAGCAAAATATAACGTTTCAGCAGAACGTATTCGACAACTTGAACAAAATGCGATGAAAAAAATACGTCATGCGTCGGTATTTGTAGCTTAGATTTTTTAACATTTCAGAATGAAAAAACCGCCTTCGAGGCGGTTTTTTTATAGCAAAACCACGTCATACTGCTCTTGGTTGTAACCTGTTTCAGAACGAAATTTAATTTGAACACTCAAAAATGCTTCTAATTCTGACAACATATCCGCTTTTTCATCGAGCAACATTTCAACGACTTCGTTTGACGCTAAAACCAGAATTTGTTGCACATTGTATTGTCGAACTTCGCGGATAATTTCACGGAAAATTTCTAAACAAATCGATTCAGCGGTTTTTAAAACGCCGCGTCCGCCGCAAGCACAGCAAGGTTCGCACAAAATATGTTCTAAACTTTCACGGGTGCGTTTTCGCGTCATTTCAACCAGCCCCAAAATGGAAACTTCCGAAATGTTTGTTTTGGCGCGATCTTTTTCCAAATGCCGTTCAAACGCTTGTAAAACTTGTTTTTTATGTTCGGCATCTTTCATGTCAATAAAATCAACAATGATAATTCCGCCCAAATTTCGCAGCCGTAATTGTCGTGCGATGGTTTGTGCCGCTTCCAAATTAGTTTTGAAAATCGTTTCTTCTAAATTTCGCCCGCTGACATAACCGCCCGTATTAACATCCACCGTCGTCATGGATTCCGTTTGGTCAAACACCAAATGCCCGCCTGATTTCAGCGTAACTTTTCGTGCAAGGGCTTTTTCAATTTCATCTTCAACGCTATAAATGTCAAAAACAGGGCAATCGCCCGTGTAATGTTCAATGACAGGAATAATTTCAGGGACAAAAATTTCAGCGAATTCGACTAAACGTAAATACGTTTCTTTCGAGTCCACGCGGATTCTTTCAATGCCTTCGCGATACAAATCACGCAATGTACGAACGCTTAATGGTAAATCTTTATGAATAAATTGTTTGGGCGCGGCGGTGGCAATTTTCGCGCTAATCGATTCCCAGAGTTTTAACAAAAATTCCATGTCCGCAATTAACACCGAATCGTCAACACATTCTGCGGCGGTTCGCGCAATAAATCCTCCACAATTGTGTTCTTCTCTAAATGCTTCCAAACATTTTTTTAAGCGTGTGCGTTCTGCGCCGCATTCGATTCGCTGTGAAACACCTGTTGTTGAAGAATAGGGCATATACACTTGAAAGCGCGACGGAATTGAAATGTCTGTTGTTAAACGTGCGCCTTTCGTGCCGAGCGGGTCTTTAAAAACTTGCACAATAATATGCTGACCTTCGTGCAAATAATGTTCGATATTTGCCGAGCCTTTTTTTTCCAATTCTTTTGAACATAAATCGGACAAATGTAAAAACCCTGTGCGTTGCAAACCAATATCAACAAATGCAGCTTGCATTCCAGGTAAAACGCGGCAAACTTGCCCTTTGTAAATGTTGCCCACTAAGCCAATTTTGCAACTGCGTTCAATAATCAATTCTTGTAAAACGCCATTTTCAATGACGGCAACGCGAGTTTCAGGCGGTGTGACGTTGATTAAAATTTCTTCACTCATAAAAGCACAATCCCTTCAGTGGCTAATAATTGTGCGGTTTCAAATAACGGCAAACCCATTACGCCCGAAAAACTGCCGTTAATTCGCTCGATAAAAAGACTGCCTTTGCCTTGAATGGCATAACTTCCTGCTTTATCGAGTGGCTCGCCACTTTGCCAATACGCGACAATTTCATTTTCAGTTAAGGTTTTGAATGTGACTTCTGTTGCGCTAATTACGATATTTTGATGATTTCCCAACAACACAATCGCGGTGAAAACATAATGTGTTTTGCCTGAAAGCTGACTAAGCATCGTAAAAGCGTCTGTTTCATTTCGGGGTTTTCCCATAATTTGATTACCCAAAACGACTGATGTATCAGCGGCAAGAATAGGCAAACTCGGATTAAATTTTTCACGACAAGCAAAGGCTTTTTCTAACGCCAACCGTTGCACATAATTTTCAGGTGATTCATTTTGAAACGGTGTTTCGTCTATATCGACGGTTTGTACGAGATGGCGGACGTTAATTTGATTTAGAAGTTCACGTCGTCGCGGTGAAGCGGAAGCTAAAATAATTTGTGGCATAAAATTCAGATTCAAAAATTGAGTTGAAAGCTATGGTAGTTTAATTATTCAAATTAACAAGTACACCCTTCTATTTCACGCCAAAACCGCCTAAAATCGCCGTTCTCAAAACATCATCAAGGAAACAAAAATGCGAAAATTTTTACTCTCACTGTTGTTTCTTTTCACCGCAACAACGGCTTTTGCCATGGAAAACAAAATGACTCACCCGAAAGTTAAACTCACCACATCACTTGGCGACATTACAATTCAACTTAATGACGAAAAAGCACCGATTAGTTCAGCAAATTTTTTAACTTACGTTAAAGAAGGTTTTTATAACGGCACAATTTTCCATCGCGTCATTAAAGATTTCATGGCGCAAGGCGGCGGTTTTGACACCGATTTCAAACAAAAAGACGTTCATGCACCGATTGAAAATGAAGCTGACAATGGTTTGAAAAATAAACGTGGCACAATCGCAATGGCGCGTACAAACGTGCCAAATTCTGCGACCGCACAATTTTTTATCAATTACAAAGACAGTTCATTTTTAGATCACACTGGCAAAAATGCAAGTGGTTGGGGTTATGCGGTTTTTGGTGAAGTGATTGAAGGTATGGACATTGTGGACAAAATGGCAACTGAACCGACTGGTTCAAAAAATGGGCATCAAGACGTACCAAAAACCAATATCGTTATTGAAAAAGCTGAAATCATCGAATAAGGAAAACTCGTGAAATTAACACAAAAACTCACCTCATTTTTTAAAATACTTTTTCTAGGAATTACCATGTCATCCTCTGTAAATGCCGCGACTGCGGACGAAAATAAAACTGCTGGCGCAACATTTTTAGCTGAAAATGGCAAAAAAGCAGGCATCGTCACGACGGCAAGCGGTTTGCAATATGAAGTTTTAACACAAGGCAAAGGTGCAAAACATCCTTCTGCAACGGATTTAGTCGAAGTGAATTACGAAGGTAAATTGCTTGACGGCACTATTTTTGACAGTTCTTACAAACGCGGTGAATCCATCAGTTTCCCATTAAATCGCGTGATTGCAGGCTGGACAGAAGGTGTGCAATTGATGACAGAAGGCGCGA
>CANKON010000138.1 GCA_947484105.1 Methylococcaceae bacterium
CCACAAAATTCGTAATTGCTCTAAGGATTCGATTTGTTCAAGCGGTGACACTTTCCACGCACAATATTTTTTTAAAAATCCTGCGGTATAGGCGTAAAGTCCGACGTGACGAAGTGGTGTTAATTCAGGAGAAATTTCTTTTGTGGTGGCAAACGTAGCACGATTCCAAGGAATCGGCGCACGACTAAAATACAGCGCGTAGCCATTTTTATCCAAAACCACTTTCACCGCATTCGGGTTAAAAATTTCGTCTGATTCGTGAATTTTCGCCGCCAACGTGGCAATGCCTGCTTGATTTTGATTCGCCAACGCCTGTGCGACTTGGCGAACATAATCGGCGGGCAAAAGTGGTTCATCGCCTTGTAAATTCACAATAATCGTATCGTCCGCCCAACCCAATTTTTCAGCAACTTCGGCTATTCGTTCGGTTCCACTTTCGTGATTTTCGCGTGTTAAAACCGCCTCAAAACCCAACTCAGAAACTGTATTAAAAATCCGTTCATCGTCAGTTGCCACGATAATTTCGTCAGCATTCGCTTCTTTTGCTCGCTCACAAACATGAGCAATCATCGGTTTTCCTGCGATATTTAATAACGGTTTGCCATGCAAGCGTGTTGAACCGAAACGCGCGGGAATAACCACTTTAAACGGCGTGTTCATTTCCGTAATGCGTCCGTTTCTTCAAGCGACAAACTACGCGCCTCATCTTCAAGCATCACGGGAATATCGTCTCGAATTGGAAAGGCTAAACGGTCAGCAAAACAAATTAATTCTTGCACGTCTTTCTCATAACGAAGCGGACTTTTGCAAATCGGGCAAGCTAAAATGTCTAACAATTTTGGGTCAATCATAAGGTTCTCTTTTTGAGTAAAGTTAAAAATTGGGTATCAAATTCTTTTGATAATTGGGCTACCACAGGAATAAACCACTGGTTTTCAGTAGCGAATTTTTTGCATTTCACCGCATCTTTTTCCGTCATCAAAACAGGTTTATCGTCAAAACGAATGTCATCCGCTGCAAAAATGTAATGGTCGGGAAAACTGTGGTCAATACGTTGTGAAATCCCCGATTTTTCAAGCTGCTTAAAAAAACGTTCTGGATTTCCAATCCCAGCAATGGCATGGCATTCAGTGCTTTTAAAATCGGCTAATGATTTGTTTTCACCCGTTTTCAAATTCACCGCGATGTCGCCGATTAACTGCATTTTCCATTCATGCCACGCTGTATCGGTAACGGTTTTGCCATTAACAACAACAAAATCCACGCTGTTCAAACGTTCAATAGGTTCACGCAACGGACCTGCTGGCAAACAAATTGAATTTCCGAAACGGCGTTCGCCGTCAATGACAGCAATTTCAATATCACGTTTCAGTGCGTAATGCTGTAAACCATCATCCGACAAAATCACATCACACGACGCATTTTTGAGCAAAAAATTTCCTGCTTCAACACGGTTTGCACCAACAGCCATTGGACAATTTGTTTGGCGCGAAATCAATAACGCTTCGTCGCCAACTTCAGCGGCGTTACTGCTTGCTAAAACCATTTGCGCCGCCGCTTCACCGCCATAACCGCGACTGATAATCCCAACGCGATAACCTTCAGATTGGAGCAACTTTGCCAAATAAATACATAACGGCGTTTTTCCCGTTCCGCCAACCGTAAGGTTGCCAACGATTATCACGGGAACCGATAAAGCAGTACTTTTTTTCACACCGATTTTATAAAGCCAACGTCGAAATTTCACAAAATCCGAAAATAAAAATCCGAAAGGTAATAATGCCGCACCAATAAAATGGTCGTTGTACCAAATGTCGAGCAGATAACGCGAAAGTGTTTTTTTCATTTTGTTTTTTTGACAGTACAACTTTTTTCAATTTGTCCACGAAAATAATCAACGCTCATTTTACGCCCCAAAACGACCAGTAAATCATTCGCACGCAATACGAAATGACTCGGCGGATTAAAATAAAAATGTTGATTTTTAATCGCATAACTATTTTTATGAACGTGATGCTCAGGATTAGAGCTGATGACACCTAATAAAATCAATTTACGCTCTAAAAAATCAATGTCGGAAATTTCAGTACCTTCTAACGATGACGATAACTTCACTTCTAATGTTTCCATCACAATATCGCTTTCGGCGTGAATGATGCCCAAAATAGCTTCAAATGCAACAGGCTGTCCCACATATTCAGCAACGACCATGCCAGCAATTTCAAACGGGCGAATCACATTACTTGCCCCAGCTTGATACAGTTTTTTAACATTATCAATGTTATTTGCTCGCGAAATAATGTGAATTTGTGGATTCAAATTTCTTGCCGTCAACGTAATATACACATTAATCACATCGTCGTCGGTCGTACATAAAATGCTAGTTGCACCACAGTTAATGCCCGCTTTTTGCAAGACCCCATTTTTACTTGCATCCGCTTCAATCGCCGTATAGTTAAGCTCTTTTGCTTTCAAAACATTTTGTACCTCGGCATCAATAATGACAAATTTCAACTTATCTTTCGCCAACTGCTTCGCGATATGTAGACCAACACGCCCAAAACCACACACAATTACAAAATCATCATATCTCTCGATTTCAGTATAAGTACGATTTTCATGTAAGTGGTAAATTTCTTCGCTAAACCCAGATACCATCAATGATGTAAAAAATGACAAAATGCCAATTCCGCTGAAAATCATCACAATAGCAACTAATTTTCCGCCCGTGCTGTGCGGCACAATGTCGCCGTAACCGACCGTTGAAAGCGTGACAATCGACCAATAAAAACTGTCAAACAGATTTTTAATTTGCCCACCTTCCGCATGACTTTCAAACAAATAAATGGCGACACTACCGATAAAAATCAAAAATCCTAAAAAAATACCTAACGTGTAAAGTTCAAAACGCTTATTTTTTAAAATGTTCACAAACACTTTGATGCTGTGAAAATGACGAAATAATTTGAGTAGACGAAAAATCATGAAAATTCGTAAAAAACGAAACGTTTCATAACTGGGTAAAATGGCGAGCAAATCAATTAACGCCATTGGCGTAAGCATATAACGAACTTTTACGCGAATGACTTCGGCTAATGCTTGCCCAATAGGAAAAGGAATGTTGAGATATTTCGCCCGTTCATAATGCGTTAAAACAATCTTATGACTGTCACTCGACAGCCAAAAGCGCAACAAATACTCAATCGAAAAAACAACTAGAATGCCTTGTTCAAGAATTTTACTCAGGGCGTTAATTTGGTGGTCAATTTCGTGAATAAGAAAAAAAACACTCAACAGCACCATGCTCACAATAAAAAATGCCACATAGCCGTTGTAACGACTATTTGGATTTTCTAACAGATTATAAAAAAAGGCTTTCGTACGCTGATAACGTTGCGATGTTTTTAAAAAATAAGCAAATTTAACAATCATTGGCTTTACATTTTTACCGTGTTTTTCTTCATAACGAAAAGGACAATAGCGAGGATAAACAACAACCAACCCGCGACGAATATGCCAATTACGCCGTCGTAATGACTAACCAAAAATGAATACGGGGTGTTTAAATCGACAATGCTCGTTGATTTACTCATTCGAATTTGGAAAACCCAACCTGCGTGACAACCGATACACGTTGCTAAATTCATATCGCCGCGCCATCGTAATACACCTAAAAATAGCCCAACCGCGCACAATGCTAAAAATGCTGTCACGTCTTGCATGGCGAACACATTATGATATGCCTCACTTAACAATTGAAAGCTGCCGCTCAAACTCAGTGTGTCTTCTGAAACGGTAGATTTACTGTCTAAAAAATGCAAACCTGCATAATAAATTGAACTGATGAAAATGGCTGAAAAGGCAGGCAAATACTTTCTTAAACTGGTTAGCAACAAACCACGAAAAACTGATTCTTCAACAATTCCAATTAAAACAGCCAATCCGAATGCCACGCCCAATTTTTTTAAAATCCAGCCAATCGTCCACGCTTTTGTCATGTCGATGGAATGAATGCCTAAAAAATTAAGCGTCAAAAACACAGGCAATAAAATCAGCAAACTTAAACCAAAACCGCGTCCAAACTGTTTAAACATCGTTTTAAATGGCGCATAACCGAGCATTACTTTGTTCAAGCCGAGCCATTTTGAAACAGGAAAAATACTCAATAACAACATGATTTGCGACAACCGAATCATCAGTTTTCGCAAAATAGTGGGATCGTTAAAACTCAACGCAATTAAATAACTAAAAACACACGCACTGCTTGTTATCGCAATTAAAACCAACATTGGCACAAACGTATAAAAAATGGCACGACTCATTATTGAAAATCGCCCCACAACATTTGAACGGCAGATAACGCCGCGAGCGATGCCGTTTCGGTGCGTAAAATTCTCGCGCCTAATCGAACAGGAATAAACCCCGCCGCTTTTGCAAGGTCACGCTCCACGCTCGAAAATCCACCTTCTGGACCTGTTAATAATGTGACGGAATTATTCTCAGGTGTGAGTTGGACTAAATTTTTTTCAGCATACGGATCCAAAAAAACTTTCAAACCGCCCTGCTCTGTCACCCAAGAATTTAATGTCGAAACATCTTCAAAATCAGGTAACACGGTGCGTCCACTTTGTTCGGCAGCGTGTTGAATAATTTTTTGCCAATGTTGCCAACGTTGTGACTTTTTTTCGTCTTTAAATTGCACGACACAACGCTCTGTAATTAACGGTGTGATTGACGTTACGCCTAA
>CANKON010000139.1 GCA_947484105.1 Methylococcaceae bacterium
ACTTGAACCAATTGTTCCACCTGTAAAAACTACTAAAATGTTTTTCATAATCTTAATTTTAACTTTAATTTTGTCTTGTTTTATCGCGTATCTATATCACTACGGCACAATTATTGGCATTTTGACATATAATCCTGTCATTCCTGTCTAAAACTAACGAGGTTTAAAAAATGGTGACTTTAGAAACGCCGATTTGTGATTTCGGTAAAGTGGCGATTGATTTTTCATTGCCAGGCGTTGACGGCAAAACGTGGACACTCAAAGAATGTATGGGCGAAAAAGGCTTGCTCGTGATGTTCATTTGTAATCATTGCCCGTATGTCAAAGCGGTGAAAGATCGCATTGTCCGTGATTGTTTAGAACTTAAAGCCTTAGGCATTAACAGCGTTGCAATTATGCCAAACGATTTTGTGCAATATCCTGACGATTCGTTTGAAAATATGAAAAAGTTTTCAGACGAACTCAATTTCAGTTTTCCGTATTTACTCGATGAAACGCAAGCAGTCGCAAAGGCTTACGGAGCAATTTGTACACCTGATTTTTTTGGTTACAACGCGAATTTTGAATTGCAATATCGTGGGCGTCTGGATTCGAGTCGTCGTGAAATTACACCTGACAATACGCCGCGTGATTTGTTTGAAGCCATGAAACTTGTCGCAGAAACAGGTGAAGCACCGCGAGAACAATTAAGCAGCATCGGCTGTTCAATCAAATGGAAAGAGGAAGCCTAAATGACAATTTTACGCATGGTTGATTTAAATTTAGAAGGTAAACGGGTTTTAATTCGTGAGGATTTAAACGTACCTGTTAAAAATGGTAAAGTCACCAGTGACGCGCGAATTCAAGCAAGTTTACCAACGATTGAATTTGCTTTGAACGCGGGGGCAGCGGTAATGTTGATGTCACACATTGGCAGACCAACTGAAGGCGAATACAATCCAGAATACTCGTTGCAACCTGTCGCAGAACATTTAGCTACATTATTAAACAAGCCTGTTCGTTTAGAAAAAGATTGGCTGGACGGCATTGAAATCCATGCTGGCGAAATCGTGTTATGCGAAAACGTGCGTTTCAACGTTGGCGAAGGCGAAAATAATGACGAACTCGGCAAAAAAATGGCGGCATTGTGCGATATTTTTGTGATGGATGCTTTCGGCACGGCACATCGCGCTCAGGCTTCAACTCACGCGATTGCAAAATTTGCTTCCATTTCGTGCGCGGGTCCGTTGCTTGCGAGTGAATTAGATGCTTTAGGTCGTGCGTTGGAAACACCTGAAAAACCTGTAATTGCAATTGTGGGCGGTTCAAAAGTTTCGACAAAATTAACGGTTTTAGAATCGCTTTCCAAGAAAGTTGATCAGTTAATTGTCGGCGGCGGTATTGCAAATACCTTTATCGCGGCTGCAGGATTTTCAGTGGGTAAATCGCTCGTTGAACTTGATTTAATTGACGAAGCAAAACGTTTAATCGCCCAGGCAAAAGCGGCAGGTTCTGATATTCCTGTGCCAACAGACGTAGTTTGTGCAAAAGAATTTTCTGAAACGGCGGTAGCGACTATTAAAAACGTTGCCGACATCGCAGAAGATGACATGATTTTAGACATTGGTCCTGAAACAGCGGCGCATTACGCAAACATTTTGAAATCGGCAAAAACCATTGTTTGGAATGGACCTGTCGGCGTTTTTGAAATTGAACAATTCGCGCACGGCACACAAACACTCGCTTACGCGATTGCGGGCAGTGACGCATTTTCGATTGCGGGTGGTGGCGATACGCTTGCAGCAATTGATAAATATGGCATTAACGATCAAATTTCTTATACATCAACAGGCGGCGGGGCATTCTTAGAATTTCTTGAAGGCAAAGAACTTCCAGCCGTTGCAATTTTACAAAAATAATTTTTCACCCTTAAATTTTAGGAGCCACAAATGGCAAGAGTTACCATTGAAGATTGTTTACACAATCTGGAAAACCGTTTTAAATTAGTTTTGCTTGCAAGCAAACGCGCCCGCCAATTAAGTCACGGTGCAACAGAATTTGTTGCTCGCGGTAAAGACAAAGATACTGTTGTCGCGTTGCGCGAAATCGCAGCAGGTCATGTAACAGAAGATAACGTAGCAGCATTGCACCGCGTGGGTGAAGTTCATGATCACCACCGTCCAGAAAATCCGTTATTTTAATTTCCCTCATTTATTTAAAAAATCATGCCCCAAATAGCCGACTCCACGTCCACTTATCATTTAGAACCTCAATTAGAAACACAACTTGTTGAGCGATTACAAAATACGTTAATGGGCTATTTGGATGCGGGGCAAGTTGCCCAATGTGTTCGCGCCTATGAATTTGGGGCGGCGGCCCACTTAGGGCAATTTCGCAAAAGCGGTGAACCCTATATTTGTCACCCCGTTTCGGTGGCGATTATTTTGGCAGAAATGCGAATGGATGCAGATGGAATCACCGCTGCGATTTTGCATGATGTCATTGAAGACACGGGCATTAGCAAGCCCGAACTTGCCACAGAATTCAACAACGAAGTGGCGGAATTAGTTGACGGTGTAACCAAATTATCAAAAATAGAAAACCAATCCCACGCTGAAGCGCAAGCTGAAAATGTTCGCAAAATGTTTTTAGCCATGGCGAAAGATTTGCGTGTCATTATCGTGAAACTTGCTGATCGCTTGCATAATATGCAAACGCTCGGCGTGATGTTGCCGCCAAAAAAACGGCGTATTGCGCGTGAAACGCTAGATATTTACGCGCCCATTGCGAACCGTTTGGGCATGAATTCAATTCGCCACAAATTGGAAACGTTGAGTTTTGAAGCCATGTACCCCCATCGTTATGCTGTTTTAAATCACGCGATTAAAAAAGCACGGGGCAATCGTCGTAAAATGATTGATAACATCGAAAGTACGATTCGGGCGCGATTAGAAGCAGCGGATTTTCCGTGTGACGTGGCAGGACGTGAAAAAAATATCTACAGCATTTATAAAAAAATGGTGAAGAAAAAAATTCCGCTCGCAGACGTTTTTGATGTGTATGCGTTTCGGATTTATTGTGATGATGTCGATTCGTGTTATCGCATTTTGGGCATGATGCACAATTTGTACAAACCGCTTCCTGGACGATTTAAAGATTACATTGCGTTACCTAAAGAAAATGGTTATCAATCGTTGCACTCGGTTTTAATTGGACCTTACGGCGTGCCGATTGAGGTGCAAATTCGTACTCACGAAATGCACAGAATGTCAGAATCAGGAATTGCCGCGCATTGGCTTTATAAAAGTGATCCTGACAAAACGCGTAATTTCCAAGCGTTGGCGAATGAATGGCTGAAAGATTTACTCGAAATTCAAAAAAGTGCGGGTGATTCACTTGAATTTATCGACAATTTAAAAGTCGATTTATTCCCACAAGAAGTATTTGTTTTCACACCGAATGGCGCGATTATTAAACTGCCACGCGGTTCGACAATGGTTGATTTTGCCTACGCAGTGCATACCGATTTAGGTAATTCCTGTGTTTCAGCGCGAATTGATAAACAACTTATTCCACTGCAAACTGAATTAGAAAGTGGCGTGACAGTCGAAATTATTCGTGGCGAACACGCACGTCCTAATCCGTTGTGGCTAAATTATGTTGTGACAGCACGAGCGCGATTAGCGATTCGTAATCGTTTGAAAAATATCGAAGGGCAAGAAGCTCTTAATTTAGGGCGGCGATTGTTAGAAAACGAGTTGCTAACAATGAATATCCAGTTAGCACAGATTTCTGAAGAAAAAATCACCACGTTGTTAAAAGTGATGGGTATTAAATCTTTGGATAAGCTACTCGAAGACATTGGGTTGGGAAATAAAATGCCATTTTTGGTGGCAAAGCAACTCACGCAAAATGATGTGAATACCCACGTTAAACTCGAAGATAGGACAAAAAGCCAAAATCGTCCGTTGATGATTAAAGGCACCGAAGGCATGGTGGTGACGTTAGCGAAATGTTGTCGCCCGATTCCTGGCGATTTAATTATTGGTTTCTTCAATCCTGGCAAAGGAATAGTGGTGCATCAACATGATTGCCACAATCATGCGCTGCTCAAGAAAAAACATAATAATTGGCTCGATGTGGAATGGGGCGCAGATGTAAAAGGGGATTTTGCAACGGAAATTCGGATTGAAATTCTCAATCAACGCGGGTCATTAGCCACCGTCGCTTCAACGATTTCAGATTTAGATTCAAACATTGAAAACGTGACTGTGGTTGATCAAGACGTACGAGTTTGTGTCGATTCAATCATTTTGACGGTACAAAATCGAGCACATTTAGCAAAAATTATGCGCCGCTTAAAAGAGTTATCAATTGTAATGAAAATTACGCGCGTAAAAGGTTAGGAATCTAACGTAATACTTATCGCCGCCGTTTTAGCTTGCTAACCCTTAGCTATTCTGCTAAAAATGCGCGGTTTTAAATCTAGCTACCTTAAACATAGGAGTCATTGATGACAGATAATGTCAAAGCTCACACATCGCCATTTAGTTTTACACCGTATGTCGAAAAGAGCGGTGAAGAATATATGGACACCGCGCAACTCGCACATTTCTCAACTATTTTGAATAATTGGAAAAAAGAATTGATGCGCGAAGTCGATCGAACTGTTATTCACATGCAAGATGACGCAGCAAATTTCCCTGATCCCAACGATCGCGCCACACA
>CANKON010000140.1 GCA_947484105.1 Methylococcaceae bacterium
AAAAAGCCGTCGAACGCTCAGGCACTAATTTAAAACAAGCCGCTGTAGCGGTGGGCGGTTCATCTGTTATTACGAAACTTATCACTCTTCCCGCAGGATTGAGCGACAATGAAATGGTCGAGCAAATTATTATTGAAGCCTCGCAATATATTCCTTACGCAATCGAAGAAGTTAATTTTGATTTTGAAGTACAAAAGATAAATGAAATTGATAGCAATCTCGTCGATGTGTTGCTTGCCGCCTCACGTCGGGAAAATGTTGATGATCGCGTTGCCGCGTTAGAAATTGCGGGACTAAAAGCGAAAGTCGTCGATATTGAAACATTCACAATTGAAAATGCGTTCACGTTATTAGCGAATCAACTACCACATACTGTCGAAAATAAAACGGTTGTTGTCATTGAAATTGGTGCAAATTTAACGACGCTACACGTTTTGTACGATTCGCACGTTATTTACACCCGCGAACAAAATTTTGGTGGCAAACAACTCACCGAAGAAATTCAACGTACTTACAATCTAAGTTATGACGAAGCGGGGATTGCAAAAAAATTAGGCGGTTTGCCTGATAATTATGAAGCAGACGTTCTCGAACCCTTTAAACGTATGATGGTTCAGCAAATTCAACGTACCATACAGTTTTTTGTCGCCTCAAATGCGAGTCGTCCGATTGATAGCGTGATTATCGCAGGAGGCTGTGCATCGATTGCAGGTGTTGATCAATTGGTTTCACAAGCCCTTCATGTGCCGACTTATATTGCAAATCCTTTTGTAAATATGGAATTATCTTCAAGAGTTAATCCGAAAAATTTAAGTAAAGATGCCCCCGCAATGTTAATTGCGTGCGGTTTAGCATTACGGAGTTTTGACGCGAATGATTAAATTTAACTTATTGCCTTGGCGTGAAGAATTACGCAAACGAAAACAACAAGCATTCACTAATGCTTTGGCGATGGCGATGATATTTTCAGGGTCTATTTTCGCGGGAGTCCATTTTTATTTTGACGGTCAACAAACATTTCAAACTCAACGTAATAAAATGCTGGAAGACGAAATGGTCTTGCTAGATAAAAAAATTGCGGATATTAAAAATATCGAAGAAACAAAAAAACATTTGATTGAAAAAATTACCGTCATTCATAATTTGCAGCGTTCGTTACCTGAAACGGTGCATTTATTTAATGAAATTCCACTTATTACACCTGACAGTTTGTATTTAACAAAATTAACACGCACGGATAGAAAATTAGCATTTGATGGTAAATCGGAGTCTAACGCATCCATATCTGTTTTTATGAATGCGATTGAAAGTTCGCCTTGGTTACAAACCCCAGCATTAGATATTATTCAATCTCAAGATAAACTTTCTGTCGATAAAACAACCAGTAAGAAGTTACATGATTTTACGTTACGTGCCGCACAACGTGACGTACCTGAAACCAAGTAAAAACAAATAAAACGAACTATGAACGCAACAAGTATCAATTTATCTGATGTCAATTGGGATTTTAATGAGGCGGGAAATTGGCCGTTTCAAGTTAAAGTCGGCGTAATTGCAGCGATTTGTGTCGCTATGATGGGAGCAGGGATTTATTACGATACGATTCCACAATTACAGGCGTTAGAAGTCTTACAAAAAAAAGAAACTGAGTTAAAAACGACCTTTGAATTCAAAAGTGGTCAAGCGGCAAATCTTGCCGCGTATCAGGAGCAGCTTGTACAAGTTCAAGCAAAATTACAGACTGTTATAGACCAAATGCCACTCGTTGAAGAAGTGGCGGCATTGTTAATTGATATTTCGCAAACAGGACTTTCGAGCGGATTAGAATTTAAATTATTTAAACCCGCACCGTCGATAAATAAAGATTTTTATTCCGAATTACCCATCAACATCGAAGTAGTTGGTCGATACGAACAGTTGCTGAATTTTATTAGTGCCTTGTCATCGTTGCCGCGAATTGTCACGATTCACGATTTGACAATTTCTCCCATTGATAAAACTAAAATCAGTAAGCAAAATCCATTGTTAATGTCCGCCTTGGTCAAAACGTATCATGAAAATTCTAAAAATAATGCCAAAAAATAGAGTAATGACACATCAAGTACGTCTTTTATTGATAGTAGGTTTAGGCGTGACGTTAACCGCGTGCAGCAATGATTTTTCAGATTTACAACAATACATGGCGGATGTGGAAGCACGTCCTAAAAGTGGAATACAACCATTTCCTGAATTTAAAGCTGTTGAACCCTTTGTTTTTAAAAGTGATATTAATTTTCGAGATCCTTTTAAACTCGTCGAAAAAGAGAAAGTTGAAGATGATACAGACGAGGATGACGAACCTGATAACGGAATTCATCCTGACTTCAATCGCGTTAAAGGTGTACTCGAAGTATTTGATCGGGAAGGATTAAAAATGGTAGGCACCGTAGATATGGATCACGCATTGTGGGGACTTATTAAAGGCACAGATAATGTGATTTACCGTGTAAAAAAGGGTGATTATCTTGGTAAAAACGACGGAAAAATAACACAGATTGATAAAAATAAAATTGAATTAGTCGAAATTATACCAACTACACCCAAACGTAAGCGATTCACCGAACAACCAGCAACATTAACACTAACGGAATAAGCCTATATGTTCACGCTAAAAATAAAACCTCGTTTCAGTTTGTTAAGTGCATTTTTCTTGCTGTGTTTGTTACCTATTTTTGGGTACGCTGCTCCCTTAACATTATCTGCGATTAACTTTGCTTCACAAAGCAGTGATAAATTACAAGTTCAAATTGAATTGTCTGGCGTAGCAACCACTCCGAAAGTTTTTAAAACGGACAATCCTGCACGAGTTGTACTTGATTTTGTGAACGTAACAAATGGATTATCAAAAAAAATATATCCCATCAATCAAGGTCCTGCCTTAAATGCCTATGTGATTGAAGCAGATGGGCGGGTGCGTGTGATTGTGAATTTGCTCGAAGCCATGCCTTACGAAATTAAAACAGACGGTAATAAAGTTTTATTAACCTTAACGCCATCTTCACAAATAACCCGAACAGCAGCGGCTAAACCAATTTTGCCTAAATTAGGCACCGCAGAATCCACCCAAGCCGCAAATGCAAAAGTCGCTGAATACATTCCAGAACAAGCAATTAGCGGATTTGATTTTAAACGTGGCGACAAAAGTGAAGGTCGAATTTTAGTATCATTGGCAAACCCGAATACTGTTGTGAATTCTAAAAAAGAAAACGGTAAAGTGATTATCAATTTCTTAAACACACAATTGACAGAAGGATTGGCAAAACGTTTAGACGTTTCTGAATTTGCCACGCCCGTTAAATTTATCGATACGGTTTCTGCAAAACAAGAAACGACATTAACGGTGACCACCGTTAACGAGTTGTACGATTATTCGGTGTTTCAATCTGATGGTTTATTGACAGTTGAATTCCGTCCGTTAACCGATGCAGAAAAAGAAAAAGAAGAAAAAAGCCGCGTGAAATATACGGGAAATCGCTTGTCGTTAAATTTCCAAAACATCGAAATTCGTAACATCATTGCAATTTTGGCAGAATTTACAGGTCAAAATATGGTGGCTGGTGATGATGTGAAAGGGACAATCACGTTGAAACTCGACGACGTACCTTGGGACGAAGCCCTTGATTTTATTATGATGACGAAAGAGCTAGGAAAATATCAAACGGGCAACGTTACCTTGATTTCACCGATTGATAAAATTAGCGACTACAAAAAAAAGCAACAAGAAATGGACGAAGTTGTTGAAAAATCAGATCCATTGATAACGGAGTACATTAAAATCAACTTCGCCAAAGCAGAAAGTTTTAAAAGTCTGCTGAATGGTTCCGATACAGGCGCATTTGGAACTTGCGGCGCAAACACCGAGGATAACAGCAGTAATGCCAGCGTAAGTCCTACAGGTACGTCAACCGTCAACGCAGAACAAATAAATACAAATGGGTCATCTTCCGCATCTTCTTCTTTGGGGTCATCTTCAGGATCTTCAAGATCTTCAGGTGGCGATAATAACGACGTAAATGCTAATACACCACGCATTCTATCGACTCGCGGATCGGCAGTTGTTGATTCGCGTACCAATGTTTTAATTGTGAAAGATACGGCAAAAAAATTAGAAGAAGTAAAAAAATTGATTCTTCAATTAGACATACCTGTTAAACAAGTAATGATTGAATCGCGGATTGTAATTGCAGATGATTCCTTTGCGAGAAACTTAGGCATCAAATTTGGTGCGGGAAAACAGGGGGTTATTGGTTCAAATACAGGCTATGCCATTGGTGGTGCTGGGACAAAAGGCTATGTAACACCTGCTGCAGATGGCTCAATGGGAACATTGCAAGATTCATTGTTTGACTTAGGAGCTAAAGGAATAGGAGGTACGCCTGTTGGTGCACTAGGGATGACGCTGGCAAAAGGTGCTGACTACGTTTTGAATTTAGAAGTTCAGGCGTTACAAAGTGATGGACGTGGTGAAAGTATTGCGAATCCGCGTGTCATGACAATGAATCGCTGTACTGCCCATATTCAACAAGGCGTTCAAATACCTTATACAGCAGGCGGAACGACAACGACATCCGCAAATACGCAATTTAAAGATGCTTTATTATCGTTAAACGTGACACCGCAAATTACGCCTACGGGTGC
>CANKON010000141.1 GCA_947484105.1 Methylococcaceae bacterium
ACATTTCCGTAATCCATCGCTAATAATGCTAAATCTTTTTTAGCGGTCGATTTGCCGCCTTCCGAAAATTTCGCTACGGCACCACGCGGCGTAGATTTTGAAGTTTGACCGCCTGTATTTGAATACACTTCGGTGTCTAAAACCAAAATGTTCACATTTCGTCCACTGGCTAAAACATGGTCTAAACCGCCATAACCAATGTCATACGCCCAACCGTCGCCGCCGATCAGCCACACACTTTTTTTACATAAGCTGTCTGCAAGTTCGAGCAACGTTTTGGCCGCAAAATCCAAATTCGAACTATTTTGCAAACGTTGTTTCAGTATCGCCACGCGCTCGCGTTGTTCATAAATTCCCGCTTCATCCGATTGGTCAGCATTTAAAATACTATCGACAAATTCACCGCCTAACGGTTCACGCCACGTCACCAACAATTCTTTCGCGTGTTCGGTTTGTTTGTCGAGCGCAACACGCATGCCTAAACCGAATTCGGCGTTATCTTCAAATAAGGAATTACTCCACGCTACGCCGCGCCCATCGGCATTTTTTGTCCACGGTGTGGTCGGTAAATTGCCGCCATAAATCGATGAACAGCCCGTTGCATTTGCCACCAACATTCGGTCGCCAAATAATTGCGAGGCAAGTTTAATATAAGGCGTTTCACCACAGCCGGCACACGCGCCCGAAAATTCAAACAGCGGTTGTAAAACCATTGCGCCTTTAATCGTGTTGGTTTTCAACAAGCGGCGGTCATATTCGGGAATCGTCAAAAAGAAATCCCAATTTTCACGTTCCGTTTCGCGCAACGGCGGTTGGGGTTGCATATTTAAGGCTTTGCGGCTGGCGTTGGATTTATCTCGAATCGGACAAATATCAACACACAAACTGCAGCCCGTACAATCTTCGGGCGCAACTTGATAAGTCATCTCGACTAATCCGACTGGAAAATCTTTGCCGAGTATGGGCGCGTGTTTAAACGTTTTAGGTGCGTTGTCCAAAATATCGGTTGAATAGATTTTGCTGCGAATCACTGAATGCGGACAGACCATCACGCATTTGCCGCATTGCGTACATAAATCGGTTTCCCAGACGGGAATTTCGAGTGCTAAATTCCGTTTTTCAAATGCGGCGGTGCCTGTTGGAAAGGTGCCATCAATCGGCATGACGCTGACGGGTAACGCATTGCCGCGCCCCGCAATAATTTCGCCCGTGACGTGTTTTACAAAATGCGGTGCAGATTCGCCAATGATAGGTTTGATTTCAATGTGGCGGAACACCTTGGTTTGTATGGGGACAATGTGCAAACTGGCTAATGTTTTGTCGATAGCCATCATATTTAATTCAACAATTCGCTGACCTTTCTTGCCGTAACTTTTTTTGACGGCGTGTTTAATCGCTGCAATCGCTTCGGTTTGAGGTAATACGCCCGAAATTGCAAAAAAACAGGTTTGCATAATCGTGTTGATATGTTTGCCCATGCCTGTTTTTTCGGCGACGGCGTAACCATCAATCACATAAAACCGAATCTTTTTGTCGAGCATTTGCTGCTGCATTTTTTCGGGCAACGATTCCCAGACTTTTTCAACAGGTTCAGGTGAATTGAGTAGAAAAATCGCATTGTCCGCCGCATTCGCCAATAAGTCGTAACGTTCGAGAAAAACCGTTTGATGACAGCCAATAAAATTCGCGTCATTTTCTGCAATTAAATAAGTCGCGCGAATCGGTTTTTCACCAAAACGTAAATGTGAAATTGTCATTGCACCCGATTTTTTCGAGTCATAAACGAAATAACCTTGGGCATTTAAGCCCGTTTCTTCGCCGATAATTTTGATCGTATTTTTATTTGCGCTCACCGTTCCGTCACTGCCTAAACCGTAAAACATCGCTTGAAAGGTGTTGGCGAGCGCATCGGTGCGATAACTTTCATCCCACACCAAACTGCTGTGCGTCACATCGTCGTGAATGCCGATTGTGAAATGATTTTTAGGATGCCATTGTTTGAGTTCGTCAAAAATCGCTTTAACCATCGCGGGCGTAAATTCTTTGGATGACAAGCCGTAACGTCCGCCGACCATCATCGGTAAAACTGAAAATCGAGGTGCGCTATTGAGAAAATTTTGAACAATTGCGGTTAAAACATCTTTGTAAAGCGGTTCGCCGTCTGAACCAGGTTCTTTGGTTCTATCTAAAACAGCGATTTTGAGGCAGGTTTTGGGAAGCGCGGCGAGCAAACTTTGTGCATCGAAAGGGCGGTACAAACGTACTTTTAACAACCCGACATTTTCGCCTTGCTGATTGAGATGAGCCACCGTTTCGGCGACCGTTTCCGCGCCAGAACCCATAATGATAATGACACGCACGGCATCTTCTGCGCCTTCATATTCAAACAGGCGATAAGCGCGACCCGTTAGCGTGGCGAATTTATCCATTGCATTTTGGACAATCAAAGGCATCGCGTCGTAATAAGAATTTGCTGATTCGCGGGCTTGAAAATAAACATCGGGATTTTGAGCCGTGCCGCGCATGACAGGTTTATCAGGCGTTAACGCGCGGTTTCGATGCGCGGTCACCCATTCGTTTTGAATCATTTCATGAAAAACTTCATCATCGAACGTTTGGATTTTGGCGACTTCGTGTGAGGTTCTAAAACCGTCGAAAAAATGAAGTAAGGGAATTCGGCTTTCTAAGGTCGCGGCATGAGCAATCAACGCGAAATCTAACACTTCTTGCGGTGAATTGGAGCAGAGCATTCCAAAACCTGTCATGCGAGCGGACATTACGTCGCTATGGTCGCCGAAAATAGATAACGCCTGACAAGCGAGTGAACGGGCGGCAATATGAAAAACAGTCGGGGTCAACTCGCCTGCGATTTTGTACATATTTGGCAGCATCAATAACAAGCCTTGCGAGGCGGTAAACGTCGTCGCTAACGTTCCTGCTTGCAATGCGCCGTGAATCACGCCTGCTGCGCCCGCTTCACTTTGCATTTCGGTAACTTGTGGAACGGTTCCCCACAAATTGGCAAGTCCGTTTGATGCCCATTTGTCTGCCCATTCGCCCATTGCAGAAGCAGGTGTTATGGGGTAAATAGCAATGACTTCGTTAAGTTTATAAGCCACCATTGCGGCGGCTTGGTTTCCATCGATAGTAAGGGTTTGCTGTTTTGGCATAAGGCAACCTCGTAATAAAATTAAAAGAAGTGTGACATTTGCTTTGTGTATTGAGTGTACAGCGGTAATCTAAAATCCGTAAAGTTTTAGGAGTTAATTATGAACACATTTAGCCGATTGTTAATTTTCAGCACGTTATTTTTGATGTTGAATTCGGGGTTTAATTTGAGCGCGGCAGCACAAATTGATATTGAATTATTTGCCCGTCAAGGGTGTCCGCATTGCCTTTATGCGGAAAAATTTTTAACGCAATTACAGCAAGAACAGCCGCGTTTGCAAATTGAAATTCATGACATTGAAAAAGAGCCGACAGCGTTAACCCGTTTACAAATTCTTGCTCAAAAAAAAAATGGGGTGGCGCGAGTTCCCGCGTTTTATATCAACGGAAAATTGATGGTTGGTTACGCTGATGCCAATACAACGGGTCAATGGATTCGTAACGAATTAGCCCAAAAAAACGCCGCGCCACCCATTCAACCAAATGACGTGGGAAGTTGTGACATTCAATCAACACTTGAATGCACCGCGCCACCCACTGAAAAAACAGAAACTTTTGAACTGAATTTTTTAGGGCAAAAAATCACGTTGGCTAAAATAGGATTGCCACTTTTTACGTTGGCAATGGGGTTGCTCGATGGCTTTAATCCTTGTTCGATGTGGATATTAATTTTGATGATTTCGCTACTCGCGCCGATGCACAATCGTCGCCGAATGTTAGCGATTGCGGGAACCTTCGTTGCAATTGAAGGCATCGTTTATTTTTTATTTATGACTGCGTGGCTGAACTTGTTTTTATGGGTTGGTTTGTCTCGGATTTCTGAAATTATCATTGCGCTGATTGCGTTAATGGCTGGCACGATTAACCTTAAAGACTTTTTCTTTTTTGGACGCGGTTTGTCATTGTCGATTCCATCTGCAAGCAAAGCAGGTATTTACGCGCGAATGCGGCAAATTTTAAACGCTCAAAATTTAGGTGGCGCGTTGATTGGTGTGACAATTTTGGCTCTTTTGGTGCAAGCGGTTGAGTTTATGTGTACATCAGGTTTTCCTGCACTTTATACGCGCATTTTGACGTTGCAACAGTTGGGCGATGTTAGTTATTACGGCTATTTGTTGCTGTATAACGTGGCATATATGTTTGATGATTTTATAATTTTAGGTCTTGGTGTTATCACGTTAAGTCAACGCCGCTTACAAGAAAAAGAAGGGCGTTGGCTTAAACTCATGAGCGGCTTTGTGATGGTGGGATTAGGTGTTTATTTGTTGATTTAAATTTTCTTAGCGACAGAAACCAATTTCAATCCTGACGGTAACGCTTCGCCGAAGATTTGTTTTTCTTCTTTTTCGCTCAGTTCTTTCACGCTTTCGACCATTTCTAACCACGAGGCGGGGGCTTTGGATAATTTCAATTTTTCCAAAACTTGCCCCCGCATTTCGTCAGAAATATC
>CANKON010000142.1 GCA_947484105.1 Methylococcaceae bacterium
AAGCGAATGAAACTAGCAACGATAAAGTTTCTCTACCTGATGTCCTTCCGATTACTAATGAAAATTGGCAAAACATTTCGTTGCCAGAGATTGCCAGTCAGTCGAATCTAGGAAAACCGCGCTATTTAGAATATACCCGCCTTTCAAAAATTTATCCCACGCCAGACGGTAATAGCGCCGTAAAAGTCGTTGATGGATTTGAATTGAAAATGAAAAAAGGCGAATTCATTTCAATTATTGGACATTCTGGTTGTGGAAAATCGACGGTTTTATCAATGACCGCAGGATTGAGCGAGATTTCAGAAGGCGGCATTATTTTAGACAATCGTGAAATTTCAAGTGCGGGTCCTGACCGTGGTGTTGTTTTTCAAGCTCCAAGTTTATTCGGTTGGTTAAGTGCATTTGAGAATGTGATGCTAGGAGTTTATAAAGTTTATCCGCACGCAAGCCAATCAGAACGCGAAGATATTGCCGCGTATTATTTAACGCGTGTAGGTTTAGGGGATTCGCTTCATAAAAAATCCAGCGAGATGTCAAACGGTATGCGCCAACGAGTTGGCATAGCGCGTGCTTTTGCATTATCGCCTAAGTTATTATTACTCGACGAACCATTTGGAATGCTTGATTCCTTAACACGCTGGGAATTACAAGAGGTGCTAATGGAAGTCTGGGAACGCACCCACGTCACAGCGATTATGGTGACGCATGACGTGGACGAAGCGATTTTGTTGGCTGATCGAGTTGTAATGATGACCAATGGTCCAAACGCGAAAGTCGGAAAAATCGAAATAATTGATTTACCCCGTCCGCGCACACGCCAAAGTTTGCTTGAGCATCCAGATTACTACAAATATCGAGAAAGTTTGCTCACCTTTTTATCTGAATGCGATAAATCACATTAACAAAACGTTGGTACATAAATACCAAAAATCTGGCAATCGTTATTCTTCAAATTGACTCGTTGAATAATTCATCAAATGGCAAAATCAAAAGGTGTTGGTGTATAAATAAAAACCTTTAGAATCAGATAATTGTATTTTTTAATCACATCAAAAATGGGTAAAAACGTTGATTTTGTCACAAAATCAGGATGCGTTAAAATTCAACACATTGATTTTAATTAAGTTTATTTATGCACCAACGCCGTTCCCGTTAATGTTTTCAAGAAAGCAACGACTTTATTCACTTCATCATTTGTGAAATTTTTATCGCGTTGTACTTTCGCCATCATTCGGACGGCATCTTCTAATTTAGTGACTGAGCCATCATGAAAATAAGGTGACGTAAGTTCAACATTACGCAATACAGGAACTTTGAAAAAATAACGGTCTTTTTCCTGCTTAGTGACATTAAAACGTCCGTTATCTACTTCTGATAATTGCCCAACGCGCAATTTGAAATAATCATTTTTTACGCCCATTTTTTCAAAAGACAAACCACCTAGTGCTGCACCGAAATGGCAAGATGTACAATTCTCTTTAAATAACGCGTAACCCGCTTTTTCGTCGGCGGTCAAAATGGTGTTATTTCCCCGTAAATACTGATCGAAACGCGAGTTAGGTGTAACTAATGATTTTTCAAACGTGGCAATCGCATCCGTCACAGTCGTTTTGGTTAATCCTTGCTCTGCGTACAATTTATTGAAAGCAATTTGATAATCAGAAACCTGTTTCAGTTTTTCAACTACATCATCCCAATTCGCCCCCATTTCCATTGGATTTGCCACTGGTCCTGCAGCTTGTTCTTGCAAATCTTTTGCACGACCATCCCAAAATTGAGCGAGGTTGTACATAGCGTTATAAACGGTCGGTGAATTTATTGGTCCTTGTTGCCCCTTAATTCCCGTAGCAACCTTGGTTTGATCTGTGCCACCTTTATTTAAATCATGGCAAGACGAACAACTTAACGTGTTATCACCCGAAAGTAATTTTTCGTGAAACAGCTTGTGACCTAATGCCACTTTCTCCATATCTAAATCTACCTTTAATGGCAAAGGTTGCACAGGTTCGTCCTTCAAATCCTTAGCAGCATCAACACTCAGCGGTAATTTTTTCCGTTCTTCCGAAATCCAATCAAAAATTAGTTGGCGTTCATCGTCATTTAAATTGTCGGTCCAGTGCATCGAAAGGTACAACGCTGGCGGCATACTTTTATTTCTAACAACACCTTCTATTCTCGCCAACATCAACGGCGTAAAAGCGTTTTCGCCGCTATAAGGTTGTTGAGATAAAACTAATCTATCGCTCGCATTTTCAATATCTTTTGCCATGAGTTGTTTCGCGATTGGAAACGTTGCATAAATCGGCATTCGTGTCATGCCTGGTGAATGACAATCGACGCATTTATTTTGAAAAATTTCAGACACTTTCGCAAAGCGTTCTGAACTTCCAGAGACCACATGAATTAGCGGATTTTCACCCGAAAAACCAAGCATATTTGAAAGCGGCAACGATAAACCTGCTATTGCTAGAGCCAGTAAAGATAACGTTTTATTGTTCATGATGATGCTCCCGAAATGAATTGTGTTGAGTGTTCAGCGTTTGAAAGCGCGTAGACTTGGGTCAATTCTTTAAGTGTAAATTCACCCAAATGTTTAAATTTCCAAGATTCTGCCGCGATAAGTTTAATTGATTCGTCAATCGCTATGATTTTGTTTGCATCTCGTGCAAATAAACTCAAATACACAGCTTGATCCACACTATCCCCTAAAACGGTATAATCCATTTTGATGGACGAACCGATATTACCCTCAATTATTGCACCCGAAGTCAGCCCGAATCCGCACATTATGTTATTAAGATTTTCAGTGTTATTTTTCAAAACGTTGAATTTTTCAAACGCATCCATACACGCTGCAACAGCCGTATCCACGTCATCGAGTGAAAACTGCGCGACAATACAACCGCCTGTATATTTTGCTATTTGTCCACCATACTGAGTGAATGCGGTCGAACAAATTTCCAAATACTGATTAACGACACCAATAAGTTCTTCAGTAGAGAAATTTTTAGAAAGCGTTGTGAAATCAGTGATGCTGCCTGACACAAGAACTTTCCCTGTCTTTTTTATGGGAATCGTCAACGGATTCACGCCATCCATCAAAAATTTAAGCAACGCTGGCTGTGTATAACGCCCGATGGTGCTATACGATTGTGCAATGTTTTGCAGCATCATGCTAATTGCTAATAACATCAAATCATTACTTTCATTAAGCGCAACCGTTTTCATACCCCACTCTGTGAAAAGCCGTTCTTCACATCCTGTTTCCGAACTCAAAATAGTGATGTCATTATGACGCGAGTCACGACTAATTTTTTCAACCAACTCATCCACTATTTTCTCTTCACCTTCCAAAATTTGGAAAAAATAATCGTGCACGGAAACTAAAATTCCTGTTATGTCTAATTTTTGGTTGTTCAAATTAGAAATCCGTCCGATTTCAATAATGTCTTCTTCAGTCAGCAAGGCATTTAATTTACTAACATAAGTCAATCTTTTCATGCCTAATGAAACAGTAGAATTTTCTGTTTCAGATTGATGATTAATCAAATTACGAATTGCTTTTCCCATCAACCAGCCGCTTTGAATTAAGGCTTTTAAATCTTCTTGCGTGATAATTTTCAATTCACAATCAGTCAAACAACGAACCGTTTCCACACGACGATTTTGATGAATCGGCAAAATCTCACCGAGATAATCACCCGCTGCCAATTCTCTAATTTTGCGACCATTTTGAATGACTTTTAAATTGCCCGAATCAACGGCATAAGCCATTTCAGCGGCATCGCCTTCGTGAAAAATTTCATCACCCGCTTTAAAGTGCATTTTTTGTAAATGTGCTGACGGAGCTTGCGCCAGTACAGCAATATCATTGCGAAACGCCAGAACTAAAAACCAATCGATAATAATACGCAGATTTCTTTCTAAACCAGGGACAGATAACAAATCAAATAACCGTGACACAAACCACGCTGGTTTACCACTAAAAATAATTCCACTCACACGACACAACGAATATAAACCCATGTTGTAAGGTTTAAACAAATGTTTTCGCGCTTTGAACACCAGTGAAACATAACCTTGAGAACTTGCCCAAGCGTTAAATCCTGCGTAAAAACCTAAATCAACTTGGTCAATTGTGAAAATAAATTCAGCATCACGCATGGTTTGGCTGGTTTCAGTTATCCAGATATTTTCAAATGATTGAAGGCGCAATTCATCGTCAATTGAAAAGGGTTCGCTCAAATTTCCACGTCCAATAAATGGAATTGTTGGGAATTTCAATGTGGCATTAACCACAAGACCAACCGATTGACTTTGTCCATTCGAGAAAAACAAATCGCGTTGCGTAATACTGGTGATTTGTTCGTCTAAATGGTCGATAACACCTGCTTTTTTCAGATATTTATCACGCACTTTTGAAATTTGTTTTTCAAACTCAGAACGAATTTGTCCTTGTTCTTCAAAAAGATGTACGCGCCAACCCGAATTGCGTAACACCGAATAAGATGATTCTGCCGCCCGCAAAATCTGACTGATTTCAACAGCAATCGATGATGCACATTCACCTACACCGATAATAGCAAAGGTTAATAAGCGAATTTTTTC
>CANKON010000143.1 GCA_947484105.1 Methylococcaceae bacterium
CTGGCGTAGTGGGCGCGTAATGTGTTGCCATCATTCCAGCGGTTCGTACAACCGTTTGTGTCAATGAATTTGGAATAAAAACGTCGGTTTTTAAAACCATTTCTAATTCGCTGCGGGTAATTTGTCCAAAACGTAACAGCATCGGTTTGTCGCCGCTTAAATCAATAATCGTTGATTCCACACCAATTTTGCACGCGCCACCGTCCAAAATCATATCGACACTGTTACCTAATTCTTCCACAACGTGCTGCGCTTGTGTTGGACTTATTCGGCAAAAGCGATTCGCTGAGGGCGCAGCAATTCCGCCATCAAACGTGCGTAATAATTCTAAAGCCACAGGATGGTTCGGCACACGCAAGGCAATCGTATTTTGCCCCCCTGTTACAACAGAATTCACCTCGGGGCGTTTTTTCAAAATTAGCGCGAGCGGCGCGGGGAAAAAATGAGCCGCTAATTTAAAAGCCGAATCGGGAATATCTTGCGCCCATAAATCAAATTGCTCAAAACCAGAAAGATGAACAATTAACGGATGGTTTTCGGGGCGATTTTTCGCTGTAAAAATACGTTTGACTGCATCAGGATTACTGGCATCTGCCCCTAAGCCATAGACCGTTTCAGTTGGAAATGCCACTAAACCACCGTTTTTTAAACAGTTTGCGGCTTGTTGGATAGACTCGTGAGTGGCGTTGAAAATAGTCATTAGGCTTGATTGGCGTGGGTTAAATTTGGCGATTTTTTTGAAAAAAGAAGTGTGGACGAATAACCTTATTTTTTACCTGCGACAATTTGTCACATTTTGCTTGCAATTTTTTGTTGTTATACTTCGACCAACTTTTGAGTTTTTACTCTTTTCTAGCTGACAGCTAAAGTTGTGTTATATCCTTCCTAAATACCTCTGGCGACTTTATTTAAAGTCGCTTTTTTTTGCTTAAAACCCTGCCGCTTTATTTTTTGCTTCTTCCGCACCAGCTTTATCACCTTGCATTTCTTTCGCATGAGCAATTAACAACCAACTATTTTTTTTCAGCGTATTATCTTTGCTCGCCAATAGAGCCGCTTTTTTGGCTAAATCTTCCGCTAAAATGGGTTTTGATTGTTTTAGACGCAAAACGGCTAATTTATAAAGTAATTCAGCGTTGCGTGGTTCAATGCGTATAGCACGTTCAATGGTCGCCGCAGACGCTTCGATATTTCCCGCGTTGCTACTTTGTGCTGCTGCCGTCACTAACGCCGCCACAGCGGGTGATTGTGTGGTGCTGGATTCAGCAGGTTTGAACTCAGCAGGTGGTGGCGCAGGTTCAAATTTTGGCACACCTGTTTCAGCTGGCGGTGTGGGCATTAACAACGGTTTAGTTGGCGGGGCAATTTCAATGACTTTTGGAATGTCAGAATTGACAGATGGTATAGCAGAAATTGGTGTAACGGCAGGCTCTATCTTAATTTCAAGTGGTTCAACAATGGGTGTGAATTCCTCTAACGGTTGAACTTGCACAACGTCATCAACTTTTTGAACGGTGGTCACTTTTTTTGTTTTTTGTGGCGGATTGTACGGATGATTGCTGTTATAAACGGGCGCAGGCGGCTGAGAACCGCTCAAACCTGTACAACCTGTCATAAATACAGGCAAAATTCCGCCAATTAAAAGGGCTTTTTTCATTGTGTTATCAAAATAATTCAATGTCATCATCGTCATTTTGTTCAGCTTCAGAGGCTTCTTTAATTGCTAATGCTTCTTCGATTGATTTGCCACTCAAAATAGCATCGAACATGATTTTTTCAGATTCCATCGTGTAACGGGAACGAATTTCCATTTGAAATTGATGCCATTCAAACGGATTGTACAAACGTTCGGGGCTTTCAACGAGTGACGATAGCCCTTTTAAATTAGCTGTTACATGATGCAAACATTGTTGTAAGCGATCATAAAATTGAAACGCTACAATTGAATCCTGAATACGTCCACTGGTTTCAACACAACATGCCAATGCTTCTTCACGCGAGGGCGATTCCTCTAATTCTTGCAAATGATTATAGATAGTTTGCATGTGTTCAACCATCGACGTGAAAGATTCCGTCAATGTATTGACCGAAACATCAGCCGTTGTCAGCATGCCCTCAACTTGTCCTGCTGATAAATTAAGTAATTTTGCAGTTTCGCGGATTTGCGTCCAATCAAGATCGGGCGTAAAAGAATTAGAATGTTGAGTCATGCAACCTACCGAGGTAAAAAGTTAAACTAAAAATATGATTTTGTCAGCGTGGTGCATTATAACTAACTAACAAACATCATGCGTTACGATTTAAAAATGCACCAATTTAATGGCTTTGTTGAGTCAGCCACGTTAATTCAGATTCCGAAAATCCCGCCTCTAAACGCATTTCTCGGTTGAAATTTCCTTTCAAACCACCCCCTTTTTGCGTGTAATACTTCAAAAGTACCTGTTGAAAGGTCGTTTCAGCGTCTAAATTTTGTTGCTCACACAACCATTTGAACCATTTTGAACCCAACGCAACGTGTCCGACTTCATCTGTCAAAATGCGCGTCAAAATTGAAACCGCATTTTCATCACCCCGTTGTTTAAATTTTTCAATTAACGGCGGCGTGACATCCAAACCGTGTGCTTCCATATTTCGTGGTACCAGAGCCAAACGCTTTAACAAATCGGGGGCGGTAAATTGCGCTAAATCCCACAATCCACTGTGTGCGGGTAAATCGCCATAATCAACACCAAATGTCAGCAATTTTTCGCGTAGCAACGAAAAATGCTGCGCTTCCTCATCGGCAACTCGTAACCAATCACGATAAAATGTCTCGGGCAAATTTCGGAAACGATAAATAATGTCCCACGCTAAATAAATTGCCACAAATTCAACGTGTGCAATCGCATGAAAAAATGCAGCCAAACCGTCTGGTGTATGAAATTTACGTTTTGGCATTTCTCGCGGGGGTAATAAAAACGGGCGTTCTGGAAACCGTACATTCTCAATTGAAAGAGGTTCGTTTTCAGATTCAAAACGTAATTTTTTATTTAGTGCAAGGCGTTGTGCTTCGTGTGTCAAATTGAGTAATTCGTCACGATTCGCGCATTCCAATGCTTTTTGAGCAAAATCAAAAATCGACTGCATTTTTTTAATATGCCGCTATCAATTTTTGTAACAAAATCGCGGCATTCGCCATGCCATGATGTAAATTTTCTTCGATTTCTGCCATTGTGATTTCGCCAGCAGTTTTTCCTGCCCCCCAATTTGCCATCACCGCTAACGCAGCGTAATTCAGTCCAATTTCTTTCGCTAAAGCTGCTTCAGGCATTCCTGTCATGCCAACTAAATCGCAACCATCGCGTTCCATACGAGAAATTTCCGCCGCCGTTTCTAAACGTGGACCTTGCGTGCAACCATAAGTACCAATTGGACTGACTTTTAAATTTGCCGTCGCCGCCGCCGTAATTAAAGCGGCGCGTAGTTTTTGTGAATACGGATAAGTGAAATCAATGTGCGTGACATTTCCATCTTTACCATCAAAAAAAGTGTGTTCACGCGAATAAGTGTAATCAATAATTTGATCAGGAATTGCGAGTGAAGCGGGTGTCATTTCAGGTGTAATGCCTCCAACGGCGGCAACCGCAATAATGTCTTGAACCCCTAAACTTTTTAATGCCCACATATTTGCGCGATAGTTAATTTTGTGCGGTGGAATGGCGTGTGGATTGCCATGACGCGCTAAAAAAATGACTGTTTTGTGTTCGATTTCACCGATTAAGAAATCAGCAGATGGATTACCGTAAGGTGTATTGACTGATTCATGGCGAGGATTATTTAACGCGGTAAGTTGACTTAAACCTGTACCGCCAATGATAGCTAAAGTGGTCATAAAAGTTCTCTTAAAAAATAATACGTTAAATTAGCACAGGATTTGTTATCTCACACGCGAAACGTGAATTTTAAGAAATAATAAACAGTTATTATGCAATTTGACGCTTACACCCGTTTCAATATATTATTGCGGGATGCAAAATCGACTCCCCGAAATCATTGATCCTATACATCTTGCCGATAAACGCGGTGAATTACACGGACAAATTCCACTTAAACAATTGATTCGTTTGACCGAAAAATTAGTCAATGACGAAGGTATTGTGTCAGTTGATCTTTATTTTGGACGCGAAGGTCGCACGCCAAAAATTGATGGAAAGTTAAAAACAACCTTGCATTTGCAGTGTCAAAATTGCTTAGAAAGCGTTGAATTTGAAATCGATCATGACGTGAATTTAGGCGTAGCGACAAAGTTTGAACACGTTGAACGTTTGCCTGATGAGGTTGAACCGCTTTTGCTTGAAGAAGAAACCATGCTTTTAACAACACTTGTTGAAGACGAATTGTTGTTGAGTTTACCCGATTATCCGCGTCACACGCATGATTGCATGGCAAATGAAATCGTCAAAAAATACACCGCCGCTTTTGAAGAAGAAGCGACTAAAAAACCTAATCCTTTTTCCGTTTTAGCCACATTAAAATCCACTGGAGAATCCTAATGGCAGTACAAAAGAGTAAAGTTACACGTTCAAGACGTGGTCAACGTCGTTCACATGACGCATTAACTGCAAA
>CANKON010000144.1 GCA_947484105.1 Methylococcaceae bacterium
ATGGTGAATCGTCAAGCCGAAGCCTTTTTTGGTTATTCAAAAGAAGAATTGTTATATCAACCTGTTGAAATGCTGATGCCCGAGCGATTTCGGAAAAATCATATTGAATTGCGCCAACAATTTGTACGAAACACACAAGCCCGCGATATGACTGCCAGTCTTGAACTTATTGCGTTAAATCGAGCAGGCGATGAAATTTTTATCGATTTAAGTATTGGTTTTATTCAAACAAACCCTGTTTTAGTTGGTGCTACGTTGCGTGATATTACAACGCGCAAACGCCTTGAAGCAGAAAATCGTAAAAATGAAATTAGCTTATTTGATATTTTAAACGTCAGTCCGATTGCGGTGCGAATTGCCATAAAACATGGCACTGAAGTGGTTTTTTATAATCGCGCTTACGCGGAATTAATTAAAAATTTCGATGCAATTGGTGAAAATCCTGAAAGATTTTATACCTATATCGAAGATTATCAGCAAATTTTGCAGGCGTTAGATAATGGCGAAATAATTTTAAATCGCCAAGTTCAACTCAACATTCAAGGCGAAAAAGAATGCTTTGCGCTTGCCTCGTATATGAAAGTCGAATATCAAGGTGAAGATGCCATTTTAGGCTGGTTTTACGACATTACGGAGCGTATTGAAAATCAAAAACAACTCGCCGCGCAACTTGAAATGCAAAAATATATTCAGGAAACGTTGCGCCTTGCAAACGAAGAACAACAAGCCATTTTCAATTCTGCCTCATCGGGTATTGTCCTGACAAAAAATCGTGTCATTGTTCGCTGTAATCGAAAATTAGAACAAGATTTTGGCTACGACTCGGGCGAATTAATCGGCAAAAATACCCGCATTTGGTATGCCGATGAAGAAGCGTTTAATCAAGCAGGCAAGGCAATTTATGAATCAGGTAATGCAAGCCACAGTTTTGAACAACAATATAGGCGTAAAGACGGCAGTTTATTTTTGGCAAGAGTCAGAATTCAAGCCGTTGATGTGGATGATTTTTCAAAAGGTATTGTCGGCATTATTAACGACATAACGTGCGAACATGACGCAAAAAAAGTTTTATTGGAATCAAAAGAAATTGCAGAAAATGCGACAAGAATGAAATCAGACTTTTTGGCAAATATGAGTCACGAAATTCGTACACCAATGAACGCCATTATCGGTTTAAGTCATTTAGTTATGAAAACCGATATGACCGATAAACAACGTGAATATCTGCAAAAAATTCAATCATCCAGCCAACATTTGCTCGGTATTCTCAATGACATTTTAGACTTTTCAAAAATTGAAGCGGGCAAACTCACTATTGAAAATATCGAATTCGATTTAGAAACTGTACTGAGTAATATTTCGCACCTTGTTCACGAAAAAGCGGCTGAAAAAGGACTCGAATTGGTTTTTGATGTCGCATCGGATGTCCCAAATAATTTGGTTGGCGATCCACTACGTTTGGGGCAAGTGTTAATCAATTTCGGCAGCAACGCTATTAAATTCACAGAACAAGGCGAAATCGATGTCATTATTCGCAAAATCGAAGAAACCGAACATGACGTACTCATTAAATTATCGGTCAAAGACACTGGCATCGGTTTAAGTCCCGAGCAAACGCAAAAACTCTTTCAATCGTTCCAACAAGCTGACAGTTCAACGACACGAAAATATGGCGGCACAGGTTTAGGATTGGCGATTTGTAAAAACTTAGCCGAAATGATGGGCGGTGAAGTGGGGGTCAAATCGAAATTGGGCGAAGGTTCAGAGTTTTGGTTCACCGCACGAATTGGCAAAAGCAGCCAAACACATCATGGTTTATTGCCACATCCTGATTTACGAGGCAAACGAGTTTTAGTTGTGGACGATAACGAAAATGCTCGCACGGTGATTGCGGCGTTACTGAATTCAATGTTGTTTTATGTTTGTGAAGCAAATTCTGGACAAAAAGCGATTCATTTAGTACAAAAATCACTCTGTGACACGCAACCTTTTGATGCCATTTTTCTTGATTGGCAAATGCCCAATATGGACGGCATCGAAGTTGCTCGTATCTTACAAGATATGAATTTATCGCCCATGCCAAAATTGCTTTTAGCCACTGCTTATGGACGTGAAGAAGTATTGCAAAACGCACTTTCAGTCGGTTTTGATGAGGTTTTATTAAAACCCGTGAATACTTCGATGTTGCTTGATAGTCTGGCACGAGTTTTTGGCTCGGAGATTTCGCAAACAAACTTCAAGACAAATTTTATTGAGGCTCAAAATTTATCGGCAATTATAGGCGCACAAATTTTGGTTGTTGAAGACAATGACATCAATCAAGAAATTGCTAAAGAATTACTTGAAAGCGAAGGATTTGAAGTTGATATTGCCGAAAATGGACAACTTGCGCTCGAAAAAATTCAGCAAAAAAAATACGATATTGTGCTGATGGATATGCAAATGCCTGTGATGGACGGCATAAGCGCGACTCGTGAAATTCGTAAATTGTCGCAGTTTGGCAATTTACCCATTATTGCAATGACAGCCAACGCGATGTTGCAAGACAAAGAACACTGTTTTGCAGCAGGCATGAATGGTCACATCGCCAAACCGATTGATCCCAATGATTTGTGGAGCGCATTAGCGAAATGGATAAAACCGCGTCATACTAAAATGAGCATGAAAATTGACAATAAAACGCAAGGCGAAGCTGCTGTCATACCTTGTAATATCGACGGTTTGGATACCGAATTAGGTTTGCGGCGGGTTTTGAATAAACGCGAATTTTATGTGTCGATTCTAAAAAGTTTTGTAAATACCCAAGCCAACGCAATTGAGAAAATTCAAACCGCGCTGGATTGCGATGATTCAGAACTTGCATTGCGTTTAGCGCACACTTTAAAAGGCTTACTCGGCAATATCGGGGCATTAGCGTTACAAGAAATTACCGCAAAAATTGAAAATACAATCAAAAAAAATGCGCCGCGTGAAACGATTGAAAATGCGTTAACGCAACTCACACCGCCCCTAAATCAATTGATTGATGCGTTAAAAAATCAACTTCAATTTGAACAAATGCCCGAACCTGTTGATCAAAAAATTGACGCTGAAAAATTGCAAGGTGTTGTTGAAAAATTAGGCACCTATTTTGCGGACGGTGATGCTGAATCAATGGAATATTTTTTGCAACACAGTGAATTGTTAAGCGTTGCCTTTCCAAAAGCATTTAAAATGCTGCAAATAAAAATCGATAATTACGATTTTCCTGACGCACTTGAATTGTTAAAAGAAGCGGCAAAGGAACGGAAAATAACTTTATAAAGGTAAAAAGTGGAAGACTTAAACGAAGTATTAAAGCCAACGATTTTGGTTGTTGACGATACGCCCGCGAATCTAACGTTAATGAGTGCTTTGCTCAAAGACGATTACAAAGTCAAATTGGCAAACAGTGGCGAGCGTGGACTTGCAATCGCCTTTAGTGATGCGCCACCTGATTTAATTTTGCTCGATATTATGATGCCTGAAATCGATGGCTATGAAGTGTGTTCACGCTTGAAAAATGATTTACGCACTTGCAACATTCCCGTGATTTTCCTGACTGCAAAAACCGAAATGGAAGATGAAAAACGCGGGCTAGAAATGGGGGCAATTGATTATATTTTTAAACCTATTAGCCCGCCGATCATGTTGGCACGAGTGAAAAACCATTTGCTTTTGAAAGAAGCTGCCGATTTTTTACGCGATAAAACTGCGTATTTAGATGCTGAAGTTCATCGTCGTACCGAAGAAGTGATTGCAATTCAAGACGTGACTATTCAAATAGTGACCGCACTTGCTGAAACGCGCGACCCAGAAACAGGTAATCATATTCGTAGAACACAATTTTACGTCAAAGCGTTAGCTGAAAAATTGAAAACACACCCGCGTTTTTCGCATGATTTAACGGCTCACAATATCGAAACATTCTATAAATCTGCGCCCTTGCACGACATTGGAAAAGTTGGCATTCCCGATAAAATTTTGCTTAAACCTGGCAGATTTGAACCCGAAGAATTTGAAATCATGAAAACGCATGCAAAACTCGGTTTTGACGCGATTGAACAAGCCGAGCATCAGCTAGGCATCAAAGTCGATTTTCTGCGGACGGCAAAAGAAATTGCACTTTCACATCATGAAAAATGGGATGGTAGCGGTTATCCATACGGACTCATGGGCGATAAAATTCCGCTTTCAGCGCGTTTGATGGCAATTGCAGATGTTTATGATGCGCTGATTTCGCGCCGCATTTACAAAGAAGGAATGCCACATAACGAAGCTTTAAATTTGATGCGTCAAGATAGAGGAACACATTTTGATCCTGATATATTTGATGCGTTTATTGAAATTGAAGCGCAAGTCATAGAAATTGCTCAAAAATACGCAGATACGAGCGAAGACATAGCAAAAAAACGACTCAATATCCAGAAAATCACCCTGTACAAGGTGTAATTCTCGTTATGACGCGAGTCGTAAAATACTCGCGTATAAACTGAATTGCGGTGATAACCTCTGGATATAATACTGTTGACTTAACGATTTAAAATTTGTATCAGTATGAATTTAAAG
>CANKON010000145.1 GCA_947484105.1 Methylococcaceae bacterium
AAAAGTCGTAAAGCCCCAATTTTCGATAACTTTATCTTTAATTTTGATGGCATTGATTTCAATATCGAGCGGCAATTTCAAATTTACCGCTTTCAACTTATCTTGAATGTGCTTTTGTTGAAATAAATTTTGATGGGCGAATGTTTTTGTTTGATCGGTGATAAACATCGAATGTGAATAAATTAACGACTTCGCCATATTTTCAAGCAACTGTGTTTTACCAATGCCGTTTTTACCAATAAAACAATAAATGCGTTTATTAGGTTCAAGCGTAATATCAAAATCAAATCCAATACCTAACTGTTCAGTTTTAAACGATGTAATCATTTTAATTATTCCCTACAGTATTTTCGCTCGCTTCTGCCAACAAAAGAATCGTTGGTGCAATAACAGTAACTATTAGCGTTTTAATTTGCATATTTACGCCTCTAACTTTGCAGCTATCAAACCCTGTACATCCGACGGACTAAACGAAACTGCCCAATGCCAACGTCCAAATCCGCCTTGTTCATTAACAGCCTTTACCCACTCGTTTAAATACTCACGTTTGGTGCGATTGCGCTGGTCATCTTGCCCTTTAACTTCCAAAATTAAATACTCGCCATTGGTTAAGCGAATAATAAAGTCGGGATAATACTTTCGGATAACACCTTTAAAATTGTAAAAAATCACAAAACCTAAATGGTCGTTTTTTACAAACGATTGCACTAATTCCGATTTTTCTAAAAAGTAGGCTTCGCTCGCTTCCCAAGTGCTGTCATAAACGCAATGGCTGATATGTGATTTATTCAACCATTCACACGGTTTGCTGGTGTACCAAGTACGAACATTTGCACTTGAACGAATCGGATGCTCTTTGTCAAAAATCGCCGTTAATTTCTCACTGTTTTCGGCGCGAATTTCTGTCCAAATATGCTGAACAATTTTGTTCATGTTCAAAATAATCAAAATTTTGCGTTTTGAATTATCCAAGTGAAACAAATCGTGTTTGACCTGTATTTTGTCCGACGCAATAAATTCATCCACTAATCGAACCAATTGCGCTAAAAAGTTTTCTTTACTGCCTTTCCAATCGGCACGCTTTTCGGCGTTGTAAATGGTAGAAGCTACTTTGAAAATGATAGTTTGAATGCGTGTGTCTTCTGAAATTTGTTCTAAACCGATGGCGGATTTTACGGTTGCATTCGGCTTGCCTGCGATAACAGCGGCTAATTCAGTTTCAGTAATGGCTTCGTAAGGATCTAATTCAAGCGTTTTTACGGTGTCCCAATTCAGCGTTAATTTAGGTTTATAAACGGGGTCGATGCGTAACACATTTGGGAATGTAATCTCGTGTTCTGATTTTTCAGCAACAGGTTCAATTTTGGTTTTAGGTAAAACGGGACGCGGTGACGTATCGCCGCCTTCGTGTGGAAGAAAACTAAACGGCACACCAAAAATGTTGACGTATTCCGCCTCGAATAATCCATCTTCGCCGACTTCGTAAGACACACGCCGCAAACCACGTCCAATCACTTGTTCACAAAGCAATTGGCTCGAAAAGGCGCGTAATCCCATAATGTGTGTAACCGTTTTTGCATCCCACCCTTCGGATAACATACCAACCGATAACACATTTTGAATTTGCTCGCCTAACTGTCCTTCTTTGCCAACCGTATCAACGGTTAAACGCAAAATTTCCGCTTGCTGTTTTTTGGTTAATTTAGGCATTGATTCTGTTTCATCGTCAGTTTCAATAGTAATGATTTCAACGTCGTTTTCAGCTTCAGCCGCTTCTAACACTTTGCTGTCAATTTGCAGTGTTTTTTCTGGGTCGCACAATTCAGGAATTAAAACTTGCCCATGATCAAACGCATATTTAATGCGTGACGAGGTTTCTGTGCGATTGGCAACGGTAATCATCACAGGCGGGATGTTATGCCCTTGTTGTTCCCATGATTTTTTTGTTTCTAACCAATCTAAACCTAGCAAGTAATACGCATTGATAAGCAAATCAGGTAACGGCTCGGCGGCATCGGCTTTGCGGTTTAAATCGTCTTTAACTTCATCATCCATGTAAATATGATAAAGCCGTGATTTCAATTCTTTGGTGGTAATACTGTCATCACGCACCACCACACGAGGCGTTTTGACTAAACCCGATTCAATCGCATCGTTCAAACCAAAATCTGACACAATCCACGAAAACAAGGCTTCTTCATTAGCTTTTTTGCCAGATGGCGCGAATGGCGTGGCTGATAAATCGAAACAACGCAAAATGCCGCGTGTCGCGTGAATCCTATCTAAACCACCTACCCAAATCGTACTTTCTTCGATGTCTTCTTTTTTCACGCCTTTGATTTTACTTTCAGCAGGCACGCGCCACGCATGATGCGCTTCGTCGTTAATGACAATCAAATTTTTAACGTTTGCCATGTCGCCTAACACTTGTTTCGCATACGCTGTGCCGCTGATTTCCATTCGTTGGCGCGTATCCACTGAGCGCAATTGTCCCTTTTTAACTTTGGCATCGAGTTTGTCTTGGTCGTCCCATGCCAATGTATGCCAGTTATGAATCACCATTTTGCCTTGCCGCAATTTATCCATTAAATCGGTCGGCACAATGTTGAACAGTTCGTAATAATTTTGTTCATGCTGCGGCCACAGCACTTGCAAACGGCTTTTTACGGTGAGATTTGGCGCAATGATTAAAGCGTGTTTTGCGAATCGGTTGTCGGTGGGATAAGTGACTTTATTCAAAAACTGCCATGCCAAAATCATCGACATCACAATCGTTTTGCCTGTGCCAGTCGCCATTTTGCTGCACAAACGCTCAAATGTGCCGCCGTCGCCTTGAATGTTAATGCCGACTTTATCTGCCGCTGGTGCTTCGATTAACCAAATTAAGGTTTCAATCGCTTCTAATTGGCAAAAGAAAAAGCGGTTTTCACGTTCGCTCGCATCTTGCCAATGTTCCAACAAGCGTTTAGTCATGCCCGTTACGCCGTTATAACCCGCATCGCGCCATGCTTTAATGCGGGGGCGAATTTGATTCACTAATTCAATTTCTACAAAAACACCCGCATCATCAAAACCTTTTGCATTTGGCGTGGCGACAACATAACCCGCTGGACGACGACCTTCTTTTTTTAAGAAATTACGGTTTTCGCGTTCATAATGCCAATACAGTTCGGGTTCAAAATACGGTTTGTTGATAATTAACGTATCGATTGTTTTCATGGGCAATTTGTTTCTAATGGATTGATGACTTCAAGATTTTGAATCCAAGTAAAATCAGCCGTATTACGAGTTGCTAAAACTTTATTGTATTCAAGGCAGGTTGCGGCAATCAACGCATCACCTAACGTCATTTTGCGTTGTTGTTTCAAATCAATTGCTATTTTGTAGCAGTTTTCATTGAGATAAATCACCGTTAAATTTTCTAAAAAATCAGTGATTGCTTGTTTTTCAAGTGGCTGTATTCGAGCAAAACCTAACACTTCAACACGGCTGATAATTGAATACTGCGGCTCATTATCAATAATCCATTCTTGCAACTCGCTGTACTGCGGTTGCAGTGCGTAAATAATCAAATTGCTGTCAATTAACATTCTTCTTCCCTGCCAATCATGCGGTCTTGTCTTTGTTCTTTTTGCCATTCAACTCCGTCAATACCTTCAAAAACATTCAAAGCCACTGCTTTGTTCAAGGCTTCTTTTAAATTTTTCTTACGTTGTTGAGATTCTGTTAAAACAGGTTGTGAAAAAGTTTTTACGCCAAAATCTTTTGCTTTCAGCATTGTAATTTTTTCATCTTCAACAAGAACTAACACTCGAATAGAAACACCATCAGGGATATTTTCAGGAATCCGAATAAAGTGATTTTGTGCTACGGCTTCAAATTCAATCGCTTGCATAACGCTCTCCTACAGTTTAATAACGCGCAAACATTCAATGCCACGATCATCAATAATTTTGACCGCAATTTTTTCGCTTTTTTCAAAGGGCAATGACAACGTGCCACTAAACGATTCGATTTTTTCGTCGTCAATTTCAGCTTTTAAATTTCGCGCTAATTTATCCCAACCTTCGCCGTTGCCTGACATGGGAAAAAACACTTGTTTGGGAAATAAACTGCGTCCGTCGTAATCGGTATCGAGTAACCACATGGCGATATTCTTTTTGCCGCCACTGTCAACATTGCCCGTTTTGGGATTGTAATAATCAAAACCTAACACTTCGACTTGAATTTGTCCGTCGTCTAAGTGTTTAACGCTGACATCAGGTTGACCAATTAACCAAAAACTTTCATTGCTTGAGCGACTTTTACGCAAATCATCGGTGAGTAAATCCGCGTTCATTTGGGCTTTGAGTAATTTAAAACCAATCAAATGTTCAGGCGTTTCGTCAATGTCTTTGGCGGCTTCTTCTTCAAACATAAACGCACAAAACAGCAAAATGTCAGGCTTTAATAATTGCGCTTCTTCCATTGCATTCGCCACAATCCGCGATTCTAACGGTGCAAATTCACTGCCAAATACCACAAACACTTTTTTAGGCACATCTTCTTTGGTTTCGCCTTGCGCTTGAATGTATTTTGTTCC
>CANKON010000146.1 GCA_947484105.1 Methylococcaceae bacterium
ATTTCAAAGCTAACGTAAATGAACAACCAGGCTCTGCATCTGTTGTGCAATCAGTAACTTCATCTGTGAATGGCATTGGTTATTCAGGCATGGGCTATACGACTTCAGGCGTGAAAATGGTGCCTTTAGCGAAAAAAGGTTCAACGACATTTGTTGAAGCAACACCTATAAATGCTGTAAATGGAACGTATCCATTAACGCGCTATTTGTATGTTTATGTGAATAAAAAACCTAATACACCACTTGCACCATTAGAAAATGAATTTGTGAAAATGGTTCTTTCTAAAACAGGTCAACAAGTTGTTATCAAAGATGGTTACATTCCTTTACCAGCGAAAGTCGTAGAAAAAGAATTGGCTAAATTGAAGTAAACAACGGCGTAATCTTTTCAAAGCGCAAGCTGCAACGAACTTGCTTCGATTGCATCTTGCGCTTTTTGGCTTAAAACTTTTCTGAAAAAATTTATGTCTGAACTAACTAATTCAACTTCGCAATCTTCGCTCAATACCGCAGAGACCTCACGCCATGAAAAATGGCGATTGCTCAAAGACGCGATTATGCGTCGCGCCGTCACAATTGGCGGTTTGAGTATCATTTTTGCGATTGTGGTGATTTTCTTTTATTTACTTTACGTTGTGTTTCCGATTTTTTTATCAGCAAGTGCAGAATCGGTCGCGCAATATCCTGTTCCAGAGCAATCCGCAGGCAAAACGCTGTTTTTAAATATCGAAGAACAAAACGAAGTTGCCGCGCGTTTTACTGACAGCGGGCAAGTCATTTTCTTTGAAGCAAAAACAGGCAAAACGCTGTCGCAAAAAACCGTTTTATTACCGCCTGATGCAAAAATTACCAGCGTTGCACTTGCAAGCCCGTTAAGTGAAGGCTCAGTAATTTACGGTTTGTCGAATGGTCAAGCTGTCATTGTGAAGCAACAATTTAAAGTGTCATTCAATGGCGATAAACGTGAAATCAAAGCCTCGTTGAAATATCCGCTCGGTGAAACGCCTTTAGTGGTTGACGATACAGGAGCGGCATTAGAAAAAATTGCTTTCAAAGTTGGCGACGGCGCGGCAACCATCGTAGCGAAAACGGCGGATAAAATTCGTTTAACCAGCATCGAAAAAGAACAATCAATGTTTTCTGACGACGCCACTTTTACACGCACCGATTCGTTTTTGGATATGCCAGCGGCAAATATCACCGAGATGCTCGTTGATAAAGAAGACCACAATTTGTTTTTAGTCAGTGACGACGGCAGTTTGAGTTTTATAGACATCAGTAAAAAATCTGCACCTGAAATTAAACAGCATTTAAATGTGGTCGAAGTGGGACAAAAAATCACCAGTTTGACCTTTTTAAATGGCGATTTGTCGATTTTAATCGGCGATTCAAGCGGCTTGGTTTCGCAGTGGAGTTTAGTCAAAGATCAACTTGGCAAACCTGCTTTTGAAAAAATTCGCGCGTTCAAAGTTTCTGATAAACCTGTTATTGAAATTGACGCAGAACAACGCCGAAAAGGTTTTGTCACGGTGGATTCTGAAGGGCAAATGGGAATTTATCATTCGACGGCTGAACGTGAATTGATTAAAGAAAAAATCAGCACCGCCGCGCCATTGACAACCATTTTGTCACCACGCGCAAACGCTTTGTTATTTGAAAATGCAGACGGCAAAATTCATTTTTGGAAAGTAGAAAATGAACATCCAGAAGTCTCTTTCAAATCGATGTGGCAAAAAGTGTGGTACGAAAGTTACGCAAAACCCGCCTACATTTGGCAATCATCTTCAGCAAGTAACGATTTTGAACCGAAATACAGCTTAACGCCGTTAGTTTTTGGAACGTTGAAAGCCGCGTTTTATGCGATGTTGTTTGCGATTCCGTTGTCACTGATGGGCGCGATTTATACCGCTTATTTCATGTCGCCCAAAATGCGAATTTATGCAAAACCCGCGATTGAAATCATGGGCGCATTGCCGACTGTGATTTTAGGTTTCTTGGCGGGTTTGTGGCTTGCGCCATTTATCGAAGAACATTTAGCAGGTTTGTTTGCGATGCTGATGATTATGCCGCTTGGCGTAATGGTATTTGCGTTTAGTTTGCAATTTTTACCTGAAGAAATACGTCTAAAAATTCCTGACGGTTGGGACGCGGCTATTCTCATTCCTGTGATTTTAGCGACAGGCTATTTTGCCTTCACCATCAGCGTGCCGTTAGAAGCGGCGATTTTTGGTGGCACGTTGCGCGATTGGTTCAAAAATGAATTAGGCATCGGCTATGACCAACGAAATGCGTTAGTCGTTGGAATTGCAATGGGATTCGCGGTTGTACCGACGATTTTCTCGATTGCCGAAGACGCGATTTTCAGCGTACCAAAACATTTAACCACAGGTTCATTAGCATTAGGTGCAACACCTTGGCAAACGATGGCGCGAGTGGTTTTATTAACCGCAAGTCCAGGTATTTTTTCGGCAATTATGATCGGATTTGGTCGTGCTGTTGGTGAAACGATGATTGTACTCATGGCGACAGGCAACACGCCTGTCATGGATTTGAGTGTATTCCAAGGTTTGCGAACGCTTGCGGCAAATATCGCGGTTGAAATGCCAGAATCCGAAGTGGATAGTACGCATTATCGGGTTTTATTTTTAGCGGCATTGGTGCTTTTTGTGTTCACGTTTGTCTTTAATACGCTCGCGGAAGTTGTGCGTCAACGGTTACGCGAAAAATACAGCTCGTTATAAAAGGTGAACAAAATGATTAAAACTTGGTTTAAAAGCGGTAATCCTTGGATTTGGCTCAATGCCGCAGCGGTTAGCACTTGCTTAATTATGGTAGTCGGGATTTTGGGCTTGATTATGGCGCGAGGCGTGGGGCATTTTTGGGCTTCGCCGATTGTGCAACTCAGCTATCAAGAAGATGACGGACAAATTAAAATCATCATCGGTGAACACGTTGACACCACTATTACGCCAGCGTTAATGGCGAAATCGACAGGTTTCAAAATGGCAGATTCTGAAGATGTTTTGGTTCAGTATTTAATGAAAACAGGCAACCGTGATTTGACGGGCGCGGATTTTCGTTGGATTCAAGAACGTAACATCAAAGCGCAATCACAACCTGATAATTTGATTGTGATTGAACGTCGTGAATGGGGTAATTTTTACGGCAGTTTAACCGCTGTAAAAGAAGGCGAAAACGTGATTGCAACAGGTGAAAAAGCCTGGGACGTTTTGCAAGAACGTTTGCAAGTTGCTCTCGAATTACATGAACAAATTGCCCATTTAGAGAAAAAAGAAATTGGCGCGATTAACTACGGTTTAGAAAAATTGCGTTTAGAACAACGCGCTTTGGAACTTAAAAACAAGTGGAATGCACAAGCCGTAAAAGAATTTGCCGACAAAAAAGCCGCTTACGATGTGGATTACAAAAAGTATCAAGCGCAACTTGGCGAGCTATATCAAAAAGTGCGTCGTGATAGTTTAGTGGCAACAACGGAAAGCGGTGCGGAATTAGCGATTCCACTTTCAAAAATTGTTGATGTTTCGCAACCCAATAAAATGGGCATATTTACAAAAATTAGTCGTTATTTCAAAAAATTGGGCGAATTTTTAAGCGAAGACCCACGCGAAGCGAATACTGAAGGGGGGATTTTTCCTGCAATTTTCGGCACGATTATGATGGTTATCATGATGTCGATTATCGTCACGCCGTTTGGTGTTATCGCAGCGGTGTATTTGCGTGAATATGCTAAACAAGGTTTTACGACTCGTTTAATTCGCATCGCAGTGAATAATTTGGCGGGCGTTCCATCAATCGTTTATGGCGTATTTGGGCTAGGATTTTTCGTCTACATTTTGGGTGGCAGCATTGATAAATTGTTTTTCCCTGAAGTTGCGCCCGCGCCTGTTTTTGGAACACCAGGTTTATTGTGGGCTTCGATTACATTGGCACTTTTGACGTTGCCTGTCGTGATTGTTTCAACAGAAGAAGGTTTAGCGCGTGTGCCCAAAGCAATTCGTGAAGGCAGTTTAGCGTTAGGCGCGACCAAAATTGAAACGCTTTGGAAAACGGTTTTGCCAATGGCAAGTCCTGCGATGATGACAGGTTTAATTTTAGCGGTGGCGCGTGCAGCGGGCGAAGTTGCACCGTTAATGCTGGTAGGTGTTGTAAAACTTGCGCCGACGTTGCCGCTGGATGGTAATTATCCGTTTTTGCATTTAGACCGTAAATTCATGCACTTAGGTTTTCATATTTATGATGTCGGTTTTCAAAGTCCAAACGTTGAAGCGGCTCGCCCACTTGTTTATGCAACGTCGTTATTGCTAGTTTTGGTTATTATTGGCTTGAACTTAGCGGCAATTCTTATTCGTAATCACTTGCGCGAAAAATACCGCGCTTTGGAAGGTTAAATTATGGCTTCAATAGAAACCCGCTCGCACAGCTTTGATGCGAGTTCGATTTTACGCAGTACGCATAAACACGATGATCCTGTTGAACCGTGTTTGAAAGTTGAAAATCTCAATTTGTACTACGGAAAAAAACAAGCGTTGCACAATATCAATATGGAAATGCCGAAGAA
>CANKON010000147.1 GCA_947484105.1 Methylococcaceae bacterium
CAAACGTATTCACAACGCCTTGCATCAACGCCATCGTAATCATGTCACCGTTGGCAACATGGCTGATTTCGTGTCCGACAACCGCTTCGACTTCATCCGCGCTCATAGCGTGCAATAAACCTGTACTGACAGCCACTAACGCATTATCACGGTTTGCGCCTGTTGCAAACGCATTGGGTTCTGGCGATTCAAAAATACCGACTTCTGGCATTCCAATTCCCGCCATTTGCGCCTGACGCGCCACAATCCCAACTAACCATTGTTCAGTTTGATTTTGTGGATGTTCAATCACAACAACGCCCATGCCACGTTTTGCTGACCATTTCGACATAAAAAGTGAAATGATTGAACCTGCCGAACCAATAATTGCTGACATCAACAATAATTTTTTCAGGTCTAAATCAACACCGTTCGCAGCCAATGTATTGTGCAAACCTAATAAATTAAAAATAATTCCAATCACCACCATCACGGCAATGTTAGTGACTAAAAACAAAAATATACGTTTCATAAAATTCCTAGATTGAATGAATAAAGCAATAACTTAACGATTCTACGCCAAAAAGCAAGCCTTAGAGTTTTTCACGAAATACAAAATAGACAGCACCGATTAAACAAAAAAATGCCCACAAATAATCAAGTTTTAACGGTTCGCGCAAATAATAAATTGAAAATGGCACGAACAACGATAGCGTAATAACTTCTTGAATGATTTTAAGTTGCCCGACACTTAACACGCTGTAACCGATTCGGTTTCCAGGTACTTGCAACAGGTATTCAAACAACGCAATAAACCAACTTACCAATGCGGCGATAAACCAGGGTTTATCGTGCAATTCTTTTAAATGCGCGTACCACGCAAAGGTCATAAAAACATTACTGCAAATCAATAATCCAATGCTTAACGCGACAGGATATTGGCTCGTTAACGCGACAAAATTACTCCAATTCATCTTTAACCAGTGCGTTAAATTCGTGTATTTTGCCGAGCATTGCATTGTATTTTGCCTCGACTTTATCGGTGATTTCACTTAAAAAACAGATTAAATCTGCATCTTCTAAATTTTTTACAAACGGCAACACGATGAATTCAAACTCACTCATGGTGTCTGAATCGACCATGTCTTCTAAATATAAAGCAGATTTGGATGATTCGAGTACATCCAGTAATTTATCACCTGACAAAGCTTCAATTTCTTTTTGAAGAATATCGGTGGCTTTGATGGTTTGAACGGCAACCTGATGAACGATTTTTAAAAGGGTCAGTTTTTCGGTAAAGCGATAAAGTTCAGCTGCCGCTCGGCGAATTTCTGTCAGCGCAATTTTTGCATCTGTGGGGGAGATAACGGTTTTTTGCATGAAAATCACTCAGTTAAGAATTTTGGAATTCGCTAATTATAAGACACAACGAATTGTTCGACCAATCCTGTTACCCGTGTGACGCTGGCTTGAACGGTAGCTGTAAAAATGGCTTCGGTAGTAACCAATTTAATACGTTCTTTAGCGCGAGTAATCCCCGTATAAAGTAATTCTTTAGTCAAAATGGTTTGCATATATTCGGGCAAACATACACACACTTCCTCAAATTCCGAGCCTTGGCTTTTGTGAATTGTCATTGCAAAAACGGTTTCACAATGCGGTAAACGTGCTGGCGAATAGCCTTGAAAACTTCCGTCTGGTCGAGGAAAAAATACTTTAACCTCGTTATTTTCATCATACAAACATAAACCAATATCGCCATTGTATAATTGCAACGTGGCGTTGTTTTCCGTAATCATAACAGGTCTACCAATGTACCAAGTTGACGATAAATTGATGTATTTTCGGTCTCGCAATATTTTTTCTAAACGGTAATTTAAATCTGAAACGCTGTTTTTACCTTCGCGATGAGCGCATAAAATTTGAAATTTATTAAATGCTGCGTAAATCTCTTTGAAATCCGCTCTTGTCTTAATCAATTCAAAATAAATCGTATGTTGATTTGCTAAATAAGTCAGATAGTCATCGTCTAAGTGTTCAATTACAGTATTTTTTTGTTGCGTAAGTTCCCATGCTTGCACCGCATCTTTTTGATTGATTGCCTGTGCGAAAGCTTTGATTTCGTCTTTAAATCGATAAGTATGTTTGAGTTCAATGGTATTTTCTGGCAAGGCTTGCGTTAAATCAGCTAAGACTGTTCCAGATTCAACAGACGCGAGTTGCTCCTTGTCACCTAGTAAAATCAAGCGGGCAGACGGTTTTATTGCCGTAACAAGCTTGCTCATCATCGCTAAATCAATCATCGAGGCTTCATCGATAACGATTAAATCGTAAGGCAATAAATTTTTTTCGTTATATCGAAAATAAGGCGACGGGGGATTTGCCCCTAACAAACGGTGAATGGTGGTGACCGTTTCGGGTAACGTATCCTTTAAAAATTGCTCACATTTTAATGTCGCTTTACTGTTGGTGATGGACTCTTGCAAGCGCATAGCCGCTTTTCCTGTTGGAGCGGCTAGTGCAATATGTAACGGTTTATCGGTGTTGATTTGTTGTAAAAGTATGAGAATTTTAACGATAGTGGTCGTTTTGCCAGTGCCTGGACCACCCGTGATGATAGTGAAATTTTGATTAACCGAACATTTTGCCGCTTCACGTTGCCAGTCGATTTTTGTCGATTTTTCAAAAAAAGCATCGAGCAATTCATCTAAATTAGAAATTGGCGAGGCACTTTTTTGCATGGTGCAAAGTTTGGCGATGAGGCGTTGTTCGTAATCCCAATAACGGCGCAAATACAGATGGTTATATTGATCAATATGCAGTGGAAGAACGACTAAATTATTTGCTGACGTTGTGGCTAAATTTGAATTAAGCAGGAGTTTTTGTTGCTGCGAATTTAATTTTAAGCAGGTGTTACCTTGATAGTAAGCGGCAGAAAGTTGGGCAAGTAGTTTTTTTAGCGTGTTTTTTTCAATTTCTGAAATGAAAGTTGAAGCAGTAAAAAATTGCGCGAAAGCAATATCAAGACGAGAAAATGATGATAATTCAAGCATATAAAAAGTTTGCCTTGAAAAAGTGATGCCCACAAAAAAAGTCTTAATAGTTTAACTATTAAGACTTTTTACTTTGGTACCGAGGGCCGGAATCGAACCGGCACGGAGTCACCCCCACCGGATTTTGAATCCGGCGCGTCTACCAGTTCCGCCACCCCGGCAAAGTCCAAGTAGTATAGCAACGTTTTTAAAAATTACCAGTTCTTTATCCATTTATTTTTGTGCCTTCTGTACACAAGTAAAATCAAAAGTAACATTAACAGCATTTGAAACGGTGCATTGTATTTGTTTCAACGCATTCAAATCCAATTCACCAACGCGATTATGTTGATTGCACAACGCACCACGAAAACCTAAATAATCTACATCACACTGCAACAATTCCGCAATATCATCCAATCGTAATGAACCCGCCAAACCACAAAGTAACGATTCTTTTTTGGTAAGTTCAACAAATTCGGCAATGGTTTCATGTGTCATCACTTGCGTAAGTGCCCCCTTTTGTTTATTCATTGTATCGAGCATGACACCAGCAAAACCAGCTGTTTTCAGTTCTGAAATAATCGAAAAATTAGGTTGTGTATCGGCAAATAATACGGCAATCAATTTTATGTTTTGTGTTAAATCAGCGAATTTCTGAACAATTTCAAACCAATCACCATCAGGAAAGAAACCGATTTTGACGAAATCGACCCCAGTTTTTGCCATTTCTGAAACAGCGTTAAAAATAATTTCAGCATTCATCGGTAAATCACCAACCGTTGCACTGACAACGCAACGACCGTTTATTTTTTCAACGATTTCTTTGACTAATCCAATAGGCAACGCACCTAATGCCCCTAATTCAGGTTGTTTCAAATCAATAATATCGACATTGGCATTCACCACTAATTCCACTTCGGCTAAATTTTTAACACTCGCTAACATTCCTGTCATTCTAAATTCTCCGTTTTAAACGTATCAATTTTTTCCATTAACCAATTCCACGCTTCCAATTCCCCTTCGCCAGCCGTTTTATCTAAACCGATTTTTAAATAGGCAATTTCACTGTCAATTTTTTCAATTGGCAACATGTGCAAACGACTGACTAAAATCGCCGCTTCTAAAACAGCATACTGAGCGCGATTAAACCCCGTGAATGGCGAATGATTAACGGTGTTTACAATTTTACAAATCAACGTCGGGCGCGTGTCGTCGTCTTCAACCCGCACTAATTCGACTTCGCTGTGTGCCAACGCATTTTTTAAAATCAAGCCATTCAAAATCCAATTACGTCGCCCTGTTAAACAACCCGCAAAAATTCGCACATCATCGCAGTAATTCAAAACAGCAGTTTTGGTTTCGAGTAAATTCGCCAAGGTGGTTGACGGTTTAAATGGCAAAACGTGAATTTCATCACCATAAACATGGACTCCCATCGGAGCAAGATGCACAATGCCAGCGGTGTTTTGCGTAGTGACAATTACTTCGTTAATCATAATGCTTTTTTAAAGTCGTTCCAGCGGGTTTAAAGGTATGCAAATCAACTTCTGATTCTGCCG
>CANKON010000148.1 GCA_947484105.1 Methylococcaceae bacterium
GGCGTGACGCGGCGGATGTGGCAATTTTTAATCAGTTTGGTCCTATGTTGTTGCCTAGAAACATATTTGTTTTTGTTGAAGCGATTGACAGCGGAGAGCATACAAAACAGGGGCAATTTTAAGCCAACACACGAGACTATTTATGGCTTGGAATTTTGTGTCATGGTTTTATATCCTTTTTAATTCAAAGGAGCAAAAACCATCACACATGAAAAATGATAAATTGAGACGAATTAAAAATTTTATTCTTTACTGTCACGCAACGTTACAGTGCGATTAAACACCAACTTTTCAGGCGTGCTATCGGTGTCTAAACAAAAATAGCCTGTGCGTTCAAATTGATAACGATATTCAAGCGTTGCATTTTTTAAACTCGCTTCAACACGACAATTTTCAAGAATTTGTAACGAATCTGGATTGACAACATCTAAGAAATTCTCTTCATTATCAGGTTGTGGCACGGTAAATAAACGGTCGTATAAACGAATTTCTGCCGAGTGTGATTGCGCCTCTGAAACCCAATGAATTACGCCTTTTGCTTTCCGACCTTCAGGATTTTTACCGAGCGTATTTTCATCGTAAGAACAACGCAATTCGATAATTTCACCAGCTTCATTTTTAATCACTTCGTCACAACGAATCACATACGAACCCCGTAAACGCACTTCTTCGCCTAAACTTAAACGCTTATATTTCGGTGGCGGATTTTCTGAAAAATCGTCACGTTCAATCAAAATCGTTTTTGAAAATGGTACGATGCGTTTGCCAAAATCTTCGCGTTGCGGATGATTGGAAATTTCTAAATTTTCAATTTTGTCGTCAGGGTAATTGGTAATGACGACGCGCAACGGCTCTAAAACTGCCATCGCCCGAAACGCATTCACGTTCAAATCTTCTCGAATGCAATACTCCAACACGCCCATTTCAATCCACGAATTTTGTTTCGTAATCCCAATACGTTCACAGAAATCTTTAATCGCTTGCGGCGTAAAACCTGCACGGCGCAAACCTGCAATGGTTGGCATTCGCGGATCATCCCAGCCTGAAACGTGTTTTTCTGTCACAAGTTGATTCAATTTACGTTTGCTGACAATCGTGTATTCAAGTTGCAAACGCGCAAATTCAATTTGTTGCGGATGACACGGCACATCAATTTGATTCAGCACCCAATCATAAAGCGGACGATGATCAGCAAATTCTAACGTGCAAAGTGAATGCGTGATATTTTCCAGCGCGTCTGAAATACAATGCGTGTAATCGTACATCGGGTAAATGCACCACGCATCGCCCGTGCTGTGATGATGAACGTGGCGAATTCGGTAAATCGCAGGATCACGCAAATTCATATTTGGCGATGCCATATCAATTTTGGCACGCAAAACAAACTGCCCATCCGTAAATTCACCTGCTCGCATTCGAGCAAATAAATCTAAATTTTCTTCAATTGAGCGATTGCGGTCAGGACTTTCTTTGCCTGCTTCGGTGAGTGTACCGCGATAAGCGCGTATCTCTTCCGCCGACAAACTGTCTACATACGCCAAATTTTTCTTAATTAATTCCACCGCATACTGATAAAGCTGTTCAAAATAATCGGACGCATGATGCAATTCTGTCCATTCAAAACCTAGCCAAGCCACGTCGCGCTTAATCGAATCCATATATTCAACGCTTTCTTTTTCAGGATTCGTGTCGTCGAAACGCAAATTACAAGTGCCATTATTTTCTAAAGCCGTACCGAAATTTAAACAAATCGATTTTGCGTGACCAATGTGTAAATAACCATTCGGTTCAGGTGGAAAACGGGTGGCAATTTTGCCGTTATTTTTGTTTGCCGCTAAATCATTGGCGATAATTTGACGAATAAAATTCGCAGGTAAAACAGTCTCAGGAGTTTGCATAATGTTTGAATTCAAAAGTAAAAGTTAAATCATGGTAAAGGAATCTTAAAAGGCTAACAAGGCAGGAAGCGTGCCATGATTTTTTTAATGTTGATAAATTCCGCCTAAAATAACGGGACGTTTTGCCCCTGTTACCGCTTCTAAATTCCCCGTTTTTTGATGCAATGTTTGTTTGGCGAGCCACGCAAAGGCAATCGCTTCAACGTGATCAGGATGCAAACCAAAATCCGCCGTCGATTGAACGGCGCAATGGGCATTTTCAATGAGTAAATTCATTAAATACGCATTATGCACGCCACCCCCACACACTAAAATCCGTGTGGTTTCTGGTGCAAACTCTATAATCGCCTCACAAATTGTTATCGCGGTTAAATAGCACAAACTCGCTTGTACATCCTCGGGTAAATAATTTTTTAAATCACATTTCGATTCGAGCCACGCTAATGAAAAATAATCCACGCCCGTACTTTTGGGTGGTTTGGCGTGAAAATAAGGCTCTTTTTTTAAGCAATTAACCAGTTCAAAATTGACCGCGCCTGTATTTGCCCACGCGCCATTTTTGTCATAACTTTTGTTTAAATGCCGAAGCGTCCATTGATTTAAAAGTACATTTCCCGTGCCTGTATCAAAACCCAAAACAGGTAACGTTTCATTCGCAGGCAAAACAGTGATATTGGCAATGCCGCCGATATTAACAACGCAGCGCGTTTCACTATTACAGCGAAAAACGGCTTTATGAAATGCAGGCACTAACGGCGCACCTTGACCGCCAGCCGCTAAATCACGTCGTCGAAAATCCGCCACCGTCGTAATTCCCGTTTGCTCTGCAATGTAATTGGGGTCGCCAATTTGTAACGAAAACGGATAGTTTCCCAAAGGTGAATGATAAATCGTTTGCCCGTGACTACCAATCGCAATAATAGCAGTCTTAGAAAGCTGTTTTTTGCGTAATAATGTTTCCACTGCCCGCACAAACCAATGCCCCAAACGTGAATCCATTTCGCCATAATCTTGTAACGAAATGAGCGCATTAGGCGCACTTAATCGTTGTAATTCCATTTGAATTTCAAACGAAAAGGGTAAATACTCAAACGCGATAAGTTCAACGTTGTGACCACTTAAATTTACCAACGCCGCATCAATTCCATCGATGCTGGTGCCAGACATTAAGCCAATATAAAGTTCAGAAAATGACATTTTTCAAATCAAAGTAGTTATTGTTTGTCGTTGTTACGGTAAAATCGCGCAATAACAAAGAAAATGGAACCGTCTTTTTAAAGGAGGTAAGGATATATGCACTTAGTTTGTCGATTATTACAATTATTTATTTTAGGATTTGCATATTGTTCATCTTCTATTGCTGATACATCTCCAAAAAATCATTTTGCGGAATGGTTTCAGACGTTTTTTACCGCGTCGATAAATTCAAAGTCTACAGCCACATATCAACCCACATTCACAAAACAAAATCCTTCATCGTCCATAAGCTATATCGTCGGCATTCATCCGCTTCATAATCCCAAACGTTTATTTGAAGTCTACGCTCCGTTAATTGATTTGTTTAAAACCGCTGTTCCTGAAGTCACTTTCATTTTAGAAAGCTCGCGAAATTACGACGAATTCGACAAAAAATTATATGCAGGACATTTCGACTTTGCGATGCCAAATCCGTATCAAACGATTAACGCCATGAAACACGGTTACCATGTTTTTGCCAAAATGGGCGACGACCAAGATTTTCGCGGTATCATTTTAGTGCGTGCAGATTCTAACATTAACCAGCTTTCCGATTTAAAAGGCAAAAAAGTCGCCTACCCTGCCCCCACCGCGCTGGCAGCAACACTTTTGCCACAATACTATTTTCAAACGCATGGCTTAAATACCAATACTGATATTGAAAATCTGTATGTTGGTTCGCAAGAATCAGTCATTATGAACGTATTAAATCGAAAAGTTGAGGCGGGTGCAACGTGGACATTACCTTGGAATGCTTTCCTTGAAAAAGAACCCCAACTCGCGAGACAATTAAAAGTCGGCTGGGAAACAGAATCACTTATAAACAACAGCTGGATGGCACGCGAAAATATGTCACCCGAAATCATTGAGAAACTAAACACCGTGCTGCTAAATTTGCCTAAAACTCACGAAGGACAATCTATTTTAGCGACTATTCCGATTTCAAAATTTGAAGCCGCTAATGACGACACTTACGATCCCATTAAAATGTTTATCTCTAAATTTAGCCAAACTGTTCGACCGTTGAATTAAATCGATTTATGAAAATATCCTTTTTCCCGACCATAATCAAAAACAAAGACCCGATAAAAACGTCTTTACGTTACAAATTTGTGACCGTTTTTGGGAGCATTTTGCTGTTCGTCATGTTGATTTTGACGGGGCTACTTTATGAGCAAGAACGCACATTTTTATATCAAGCAAAAATTAACGAAAGTCAAACACTTGCAAATACATTAGCAACCAGCAGCATTGCCGCCGTATTAAGTCATGACACGGTGGGTTTAGCAGAAATACTGGAAGGATTTACGAAAACGATAGATTTACATCGCGCTTATGTTTTATCCGTTAAGGGCGAAGTATTAGCCTCAACGCAACACGAAGAAACAGGTTTATTTGTCACTGATTCACAAAGTCAGCAACTGCTTAA
>CANKON010000149.1 GCA_947484105.1 Methylococcaceae bacterium
CACGCGCAACATTGGAACGCCATTGGCACGCTTTTAACGATGCTTTCGGTTTGCAGGCGCATTTGATTTGTTATGCCGTCAAAGCCAATTCAAATTTGGGAGTTTTAAACGTATTGGCGCGATTGGGTTCGGGATTTGATATTGTGTCGATGGGTGAATTGCAGCGCGTTTTGCAAGCGGGTGGTGACGCTAAAAAAGTTGTTTTTTCAGGTGTTGGCAAACGCGCTGACGAAATTCGTGAAGCCTTAAAAATCGGTATTCGCTGTTTTAATGTCGAAGTGTTTGACGAACTCGAACGAATTAACAAAATCGCTGGTGAATTAAATTTAGTCGCGCCCATTTCTTTTCGCGTTAATCCTGACGTGGATGCAAAAACGCATCCGTATATTTCGACAGGATTGAAAGAAAATAAATTCGGCATTGCCATTGAAAATGCGCTTGAAGCCTATCAGCACGCCGCAAAATTGCCCAATATTGAAGTGGTTGGCATCGATTGTCACATTGGTTCGCAACTCACTGAAACCCGCCCATTTTTAGACGCGCTCGATAAAGTTTTAGCATTAATTGAAAAATTAAACGCAGCAGGCATTTCGCTCAAACATTTAGATTTAGGTGGTGGTTTAGGTATTCAATATCGTGATGAAACGCCGCCCGAACCCGCTGACTATATCAGCGCGATTTTGGCGCGTTTAGGAAAAACCGATTTAGAAGTTATGCTTGAACCTGGTCGCGCAATCGTCGGTAATGCTGGAATTTTAGTGACCCGCGTCGAATACTTAAAACCGACGGAACACAAAAATTTTGCAATTGTTGATGCAGCAATGAATGATTTAGTGCGTCCCGCATTATACGGCGCGTGGCAAGAAATTGTACTTGTGAATTTGGAAAGTTCTGCGCCAGAAATGACATGGGACATCGTAGGACCTGTTTGCGAAACAGGCGATTTTTTAGGTAAACAACGCGAATTAAAATTGACGGAAGGCGATTTACTTGCAGTGCGTTCGTCAGGAGCTTACGGTTTTACGATGAGTTCAAATTACAATTCGCGTCCGCGTGTTGCTGAAATTATGGTCGATGGTGATGAAGTTCACGTTGTACGTGAACGTGAAACATTAGTGCAATTGTGGCAAGGTGAAAAATTGTTACCTTAAAACATTCATGAAGTGCTTACCGTTGTCATGGTTAGCTAATGAGCTATATTGCCTATTTTTGAAAAAATAGGCAGCAGTTTTGATTCATCCAAGCGCGATTAGTCTTATGATAAATTCAACGTCTTTGTTAGTCGTCATCGTACCCATTCTATCGTTTGTTCCCCTGCCAACTTCTCAAGCCAAGCTCTACGGTGACGCCTATCGCTCACTCAGTTTTGGAAAAATACTTGGCGAAAATTTAGACCGCTTGCAAAGCGGTGTAAACATTCCATCATATGGCGCGTTTAACCTTCCCTATTTTCAATATTTCAACGTAAATTTTTTAAATCACGCTCCGCAAACGTTGCTCACGCGGAAATTTTAAAATGAAAACAGACTCTCATCAAATATCAACCCTTCGCTCAGAATTTCAAAATACATTAATCGAATGGTCATGCCAGCTTGTTGTGGCTTTGCTGTATGTATTGTTTGGCTATATCACAAACAAATACTTACTTAATCACGGTATTGTCAGTACGGTTTGGCTAGGAAGCGGTGTGGCACTTGCCGCATTATTGCTCGGTGGCTGGCGTTATTTGTGGGGCGCATTTTTTGGAATGTTTGCGTTCAATATTCTGCAAGGTCATTCGTTTGTCGGCGTTGTGGGTATCACATTGGCGAATGTACTTGAAGTGATAGTAGGATTTTGGCTCGTTTCGAAAAAAGGCGTCGTATCGCAAAGCGTATTACAAAATTATCTAAAACTCATTATGTTTGGCGGCGGTCTTGCGAGTATTGTCGGTGGCGTGATGGGGGCATCCACTTTGTTAGTGATGGGTTCTATAACCTCTGCTGATTACCTGAAAAATATACTCACCTGGTGGATGGGTGACACATTAGGCGTTGTGCTACTCGTCCCTTTAGCGTTGATTTGGAGCAAAAAAAAATTAACACGAATTCAAGGAAAACAATGGATTGAAGGATTTTTTTTAGTCTGTGTGACTTTTTTTGTTGGGCAGATTGTTTTTCTCGATTGGTTTCATGAATTTCTAAGTAATTCACGAAAAGGCTACTTGATGTTCTTTTTCGTTTCGATTGTGGCAATTCGTATGGGAATGCGAGGCGTAACATTGATTGTATTGATTACAGCTATACAAGCTATGTTAAGTGCCTACCTGAAAATTGGCTTTTTCGCTAATGAAATTATGGCGAGTGAATTGCGTAATTACTGGCTTTATATTGTGGTTTTATCTAGCAGTGGCGTGTCGTTGGCATCGTATGTGGATAAAGTGAACCGAATAATGCAGCAATTACAAACCGAAATAAATGAGCGAAAACAAATAGAAATTAACTTACAAGCAAGTGAAAATCGTTTTAAAGATTTGTTTGATAACGCGCCATTGCCTTATCAATCGCTGGATATTAATGGAAATTTTTTACATGTAAATCAAGCATGGCTTGAACTAACAGGTTGTAAACATGACGAAGTGATCGGAGAATTTTTCGGTGATTTCATGACTGAATCTTCAAAGAAATTGATTTATCAAACGTTTTGTAAATTCAAAGCAGAAGGTCACATTACCAGCCCTGTATTTGAATTGGTACGACGTGATACAGGTGAGGAACGTTTAGTTATCGTCGAAGGAAAAGTGGCGCGTGATAATCAAGGAATGTTCCAACGCACGCATTGTATTTTGACGGATGTCACTAAGCGATACGGAACTGAACAGAAATTAAAAGAAAGTGAAGCGCGTTTCCGCACCATTATCGATATTTCACCTGTCCCTATGGCGTTGAACGATAACAATCAAAATATAATTTTCTTGAATTGTGCCTTTGTAGAAACGTTTGGCTATGATTTGAACGATATTCCAACACTACAAACTTGGTGGGAAAAAGCGTATCCCGATGCAAATTATCGGCAATGGGTTCTTGAAACGTGGCAAGCAATACTTGAACAAGCTATTCGTGAAAATAAGGCATTCGTGCCGTTTGAACTCAAGGTGTGTTGTAAAAATGGTTCACAAAAAACCATTTTAGCCAGTGCCACTATCGTTTCTGAAAAGGCGGACAATTTACATCTAGTTGTTCTGTATGACATTACGGTACAAAAACAAACAGAACAAAACCTAATAGAAGGTCAATTCCGCTGGAAATTTGCAATTGAAGGTTCGAGCGATGGGCTTTGGGATTGGTGTATTCCTGACAACACTGTTTTTTTTAGTCCGCGTTGGAAAGAAATGCTTGGTTTTTCAGATGACGAAATTAAGAACGTCGTTGATGAATGGGAAAAACGGATTCACCCTGACGATAAAAGTCATGTCATCAAAACGGTTGAAACCTATTTGGAAGGCAGAACGCCTATTTACACTCTTGAGCATCGCGTAAGGTGTAAAGACGGAAACTATAAATGGATATTAGCGCGTGGCATGGTGGTGAGTTCTGACGAAAATGGGAAACCGTTACGCATGATTGGCACGCATACTGATATTACAGAACGTAAAGATTTAGAAAACGAATTAAAACGTTCCAATGCGGATTTAGAGCAATTTGCTTATGCCATTTCACACGATATGCGCCAACCCTTACGCATGGTAACAAGTTATTTATCGCTCATTGAAAAGGCGTTACAGTCACAACTTGACGATGATACCCACCAATTTTTAACATTTGCCGTTGATGGTGCAAAACGCATGGATGCGATGATTTTATCGCTACTTGATTATTCGCGGGTTGGTAAAAGCACAGAGGCATTTAGCATTATTTCAACTCGTGCCGCCCTTGACGAAGCTCTTTTATTTCTAAAACCTGAGTTAGAAAGTTGTAATGGAAACGTTGACGTGTCTGGCGATTGGATAAATTTGGTTGCAAATCATGATGAATTGACACGGCTATTTCAAAATCTTATCGGTAATGGGCTTAAATATCATAAAGAAGGTGAGTCGCCTCATCTTGAAGTTTCAGCACTTGTCACGGCAAACATTTTTAGGGTTGAAGTGCGTGACAACGGCATCGGGATTGCTCCCAATCAACTTGATCGATTATTCAAAGTCTTTTCCCGTTTGCAGGCACGCACCCGTTTTGAAGGTACTGGCGTGGGGTTGGCATTGTGCCGCAAAATCGTTGAGCATCACGGCGGTAAAATTGGCGTGAAATCAGAAGGTGAAGGATTAGGTTGTTCATTCTGGTTTGAATTACCCCAATCGAGCAGGTTAGGCTGATGCAAAAAAAACCAAAAATAATTTGTAATATCCGTGCTAACCGCTTTTCTATAATCTCTTGGTTACTGTTGCTATTCAATTTAACGTTAACGTGTTTCGTTGGTTATCGCATCAAAATCGACATTGATCACAATGAATATCAAAAGTTTGAAAGTAACTGCAAAGAAATTGAAACGAAGATACAAACGCGATTAGCGAAACACAAACA
>CANKON010000150.1 GCA_947484105.1 Methylococcaceae bacterium
CTTGGTCAACACGGTAATGAATCGCGCGGTCAGTGAATAAACTGGCGAAACAGCGTTTGCAAGATTCGAGCAATGCCGCGCCTCCGCGAATGTTGAGATAAGTATCTTGTTGCCCTGCAAAACTTGCGGTCGGTAAATCTTCGGCAGTGGCAGAACTTCGCACAGCAACGCTCAATTCTTCACCGTATTCGTCTTGTAATTTTTTATACGCAGCAAAAATTTGTTGCTGTAAATCATCAGGAAGTGGCGCAGCATAAATAATGTCACGGGCTTTTCTGGCACGTTTGGCTAAATCATTGACATCTTCAGGATTTAAATCGTCCAAAGCTTCATGCAACGCCGCCCAACTGTTTGAGCTGTTTAAAATATAACGGTAAGCCTCCGCCGTAATTGCAAAACCATTTGGAATTTGAACGCCTTGTGAGCTAAGTTCGCGGTACATTTCACCTAATGAAGCGTTTTTACCGCCCACGAGTGGCACGTCATCAATGGTTAATTCATTAAACCAACGAATATAATTTACGGGTTGTGTCATGGTGTTCTCCTTGAAAGTGATGAAGTAATTTTTTCAACGCATCCGCCGTGCTATCTATTTGAATGACGTTGTTTTGTTCGGCGAAACTCAACGGCTGTGCAGTTCTGAGTTGTTGCTCTAAAACGGCGAGTGTCGCTTCAGAAACATCATTACCGCGTTGCTGCCTTTGAAGAATTCGGTCATTTAATTCTTCTTTTGTTGCGTGAAAATCCAAAATTAAAAATTTTACATTCTGTTCAGCGGCAAGCTTTTGAAACATAGCGCGTTGTTCTAATTTTAAAAATGTTGCATCAATCAACACCGAAAAACCTGCGTTGAGAATTGTCGTAGCAAAATTTTCGAGCTTTTGATACGTTTTCTGTGAACATTTCGTGCTGTAAATATCCTGATTTTGTGTTTTTTCAAACAATCGTTGTCGTTCAACATCCGAACGCAAATGAATCAAACCAAAATTTTCGGCTAATTGTGCGCTAATGGTTGATTTTCCAGAACCCGAAAAACCGTGTGTAATCAATAATAATGGCGTTTTTTGTGTTGTGAAACGTTTTGCCAATGTCACATAATTTTGAGTTTCAAAAAAGTCTTGCTGATTTTTGTGTTGTTGCCAGCGCAATAAAGCAATTTTGGCACGAACCAACGCCCGATAAACCAAATAATAACGCAACAATTCTAAACCTTGATAATCGCCCGTTTGACTTAAATAGCGATTTAAAAACCGAGTCGCAAACACTTTAAAATCACGTTGTAGCAAATCCATCACCACAAACGCGATTTCGTTCATCACGTCAATCCAACGCAAAGCGGGATTAAATTCGATGCTGTCAAAGGGTGTGACGCGATTTTCAAACAACACGATATTTCCCAAGTGCAAATCACCGTGACATTCTCGAACAAAACCGTGTTGTTTACGTTGTTGAATTCGCCGCGCATTTTTGGACAATTCTTGTTCGCCCCAGCCTTCTAATTTTGTCAGTTTAAGAAATGGACGCATTTCTGCGAAATTGCCCGAAAACCAGTGATGAATTTCTACCGCCGTTCCGTAACAATTAGCAGAAATATCAACGTTAGCGTGACGATGAAAATCTGCCGTTAGGTCAGCGAGTGAGTCAATTATTTCGGTCTTTAAACGCCCTTGATTCGCCATTTCACTCAAAAGTTGATTGGCGGAAAACTGTCGCATTTGCACGGCATATTCTATTGGTTCGCCGTCGCCGTTGATTTTTGCGCTTTCTTTCGTTTTGATAATTGGAACAACTTGTAAATAAAGATTTGGCGCGAAACGACGATTTAGGCGCAATTCTTCTTCACAATAAAAACGCCGTTTTTCCAGCGTCGAAAAATCTAAAAAATCAAACTTAACCGCTTTTTTAATTTTGTAAGCGAATTTTCCCGTCAAAAATATCCACGAAATGTGCGTTTCAATGATTTCTATTGTTTTGACGGGATGTGGGTAAGCAGCGGGATTGAGTAGCGATTGCGTCAAGTTCATGGTAACACCTCTCTTTCATTCGCTTTACTTGTTGAAATACTTCACCTATTCTCGTGTCTCCCTGAATTTAAAAGGTGTGCGCAAATGAATCCAAATGCAAAAAGATTTCAGTCTCTGAAAAAAGTCACACAAATCGTGTATCTATGCCAATTATTAAGTTTTTTCCTGGCTGGATTACCCTTATTGATGGGGGTTTTACTTAACTTTTTAAATAAAGATGAAGTAGCTGGAACGTGGTTAGCGTCACATTTTGAGTGGCAAATTAAAACGGCTTGGGTTGCATTGGCGGGGTTTGCGTTGGCAGGCTTAACGTTTGAACTGGGTTGGAGTGTTTTCATTCTTATCCCTACAATTATGCTGATGACGTATCGCATTGTCGTCGGCTGGAATAATTTAAACGCTGATAAACCCGTCAAAGAAGATTAAGCAAACCTTCGGGGCGGGTCGTTTAAGCCCGCCTCGAATCGAATTTATTTCATCGCCAAACACCCGCCGCACTCGAATAATTGTCCAAAATTTGCACATAATTCGCGCGTTCATACGCACTCGGATCAATCGCGTTTTGTTGACTGACGCTGCCTTTGAGTTGCTCAATCGAATCATATTCATGCGCGTCTAGCCAGATTTCGAGTTCAGTTAAAATGTCTGTTAATCGCCCCACACCTTCTTTTAATAACACGCTGCAAAGCTGCACCACATCTGCGCCTGCAAGCAACGCTTTCAAAATATCGGGCGTTTGATGAAAACCGCCTGTGACGGCTAACGAAAGTTGCGTTCGCCCATAAAGCAACGCCGTCCAACGAATCCGCAATAACGCTTCTTGCGCGGTCGAAAGTTCTAATTTGGGCAACACTTCCAATGTTTCCAAATCAATATCGGGCTGATAAAAACGATTAAAAATCGTCAAACCGTTTGCACCAGCGATTTCTAAGCGTTTCGAAAAATGAATTGGCGAACTAAATTGCGACGAAATTTTCATCGCAATCGGAATATGAACGTGGCTTTTTAATTCGCGCAAAATCTCTAAATAACGGTTTTCAACTTGTTCGCTACTTTCATTTGAATTTGCCGCGAGGTGATAAATGTTCAATTCCAGTGCGTCCGCGCCCGCTTGTTCTAATTCTTTGCCGTAATCGACCCAACCGCCTAAAGACGTGCCGTTCAAACTGGCAATAATCGGAATCGACAACGCCGCTTTGAGTTTTTGCAGTTGTTCAATGTAGCGTTCTTGATACGTTTGCAGATTAGTCGGCATCGGGTGAAACGAGTCCGCTTCGCCGTGTCCAATCGCTTGTTGATAAAAAAAGCGTTCCATTTGTTGGTGTTCAGATGTAATTTTTTCTTCAAATAACGAATACATGACCAACGCCGCTGCGCCAGCGTCTTCGACCCGTTTCGCACTGTCCAACTCTTTTGACAACGGTGAGGCGGAAGCCACCAACGGATTCGCTAATTTCAACCCTAAATACTGTGTCGTTAAATCAACCATTGTCATTCTCCGCCGCTGTTTTAATTTGAACTTTCAACGCTGAAACAGACGTTGTGTCACTCCAATCTAATTCAGAAAGTTGTTTGTAAAAATGGTAACGATTTTTCACGTCTTGTTGGGCTTGTGCCAGAAATTCTTCGGCGGCTTCGGGATGCGTTTGCCACAACATACTAAAACGGGTTTCGGTTTGCACAAATTCGCGGTACGGAATCGACGGTTCAGACGAATCCAGACGCATCGGATTTTTACCTTGTTTAAGTCGATTGGGATCGAAACGAAACAAATTCCAATGCCCACTTTTTACCGCTAAATTTTGCTGGCGATGATTGTTCGACAAATCGACACCGTGTGCGATACAGGGCGCGTAAGCAATAATAATCGACACGCCATCATGGGCTTCAGCTTCTAAAAACGCATTGAGCGTTTGGGTATCTTTGCCCGCGTAAGCGACATGAGCGACATAAACATTTCCGTAATCCATCGCTAATAATGCTAAATCTTTTTTAGCGGTCGATTTGCCGCCTTCCGAAAATTTCGCTACGGCACCACGCGGCGTAGATTTTGAAGTTTGACCGCCTGTGTTGGAATACACTTCGGTGTCTAAAACTAAAATGTTCACGTTTCGACCGCTTGCCAAAACGTGATCCAGTCCGCCATAGCCGATGTCATACGCCCAACCGTCACCGCCGATCAGCCACACGCTTTTTTTGCATAAACTGTCAGCAAGTTCGAGCAACGTTTTGGCGGCGAAATCCAAATTCGAACTATTTTGCAAACGTTGTTTCAATATCGCCACACGCTCGCGTTGTTCATAAATGCCCGCTTCGTCCGATTGGTCAGCATTCAAAATGCTATCGACAAATTCACCGCCCAACGGTTCACGCCACGTCACTAACAATTCTTTTGCATGTTCCGTTTGTTTGTCGAGCGCAACACGCATGCCTAAACCGAATTCGGCGTTATCTTCAAATAAGGAATTACTCCACGCTACGCCGCGCCCATCGGCATTTTTTGTCCACGGTGTGGTC
>CANKON010000151.1 GCA_947484105.1 Methylococcaceae bacterium
AACGCGATGGCGACGGAGTATTTTTGCTCACGGCTGACCAAGTGGCGCATTATCACGATACTTTTATCAACGCATTGAACAAGGTTTAAAAATGTCAGGAAACACAATAGGAAAATTATTTACTGTCACGACGTTTGGCGAAAGTCACGGTGTGGCATTGGGCTGTATTATTGATGGCTGTCCGCCAAACATGGCGCTTTGCGAAGCCGATATTCAAATTGATTTAGACCGTCGCAAACCAGGTACATCTCGCCACACCACGCAACGCCGTGAAGCGGATGAAGTGAAAATTTTATCAGGCATTTTTGAAGGTAAAACCACTGGCACACCAATTGGTTTGTTAATCGAAAATACGGATCAGCGTTCAAAAGATTATTCCAAAATCTCGCAAGCGTTTCGACCTGGTCACGCCGATTTCACTTATCAACAAAAATATGGTTTTCGTGATTATCGTGGCGGCGGACGTTCATCCGCGCGTGAAACTGCCATGCGTGTGGCAGCGGGCGCGATTGCAAAAAAATATCTCAACCAAGTTGCGGGTATTGAAATTCGCGGTTATTTGTCACAACTCGGCACCATCAAAATTGAACAACTTGATTGGGATATTGTCGAAACCAATCCGTTTTTTTGCCCCGATGTGAATAAAATTGCTGAAATGGAAAATTACATGGATGCGCTTCGCAAAGAAGGTGAATCCATCGGTGCACGCATTGAAGTAGTTGCAACAAATGTTCCCGCTGGGCTAGGCGAACCGATTTTTGACCGTTTAGACGCGGAGCTTGCTTACGCTTTGATGAGTATTAACGCGGTAAAAGGCGTAGAAATTGGCGACGGTTTTAAATGTGTCGAAGCCAAAGGCACGCAATTCCGCGATGAAATTACGCCAGATGGTTTTTTGAGCAACCACGCAGGCGGTATTTTAGGCGGCATTTCAAGCGGTCAAACGATTACCGCAAGCATTGCGTTAAAACCGACTTCGAGTTTGCGTTTGCCTGGAAAAAGTATTGACCTCGAAGGTAACGTGGTCGAAGTGATTACCGAAGGACGGCATGATCCGTGCGTTGGCATTCGCGCCACGCCGATTGCAGAAGCCATGGTTGCGATTGTTTTAATGGATCATTTATTACGTCAACGCGCCCAAAATCAAAAGTAATATGAATCACGAATCTAAATACGCACCCAAATATAAAAACAACAATCGCATTATCGAAGCGAAAAAAAATACGAAACAAACCACGTCACACGTTGGCGGCGATGTTTCGGATAAATTACGCGCTTATCGAGATTTGCACGCTCATGCTTTATTTTCAAGTTTAGGGCGTTTGGTTGCTTCGCGTTTGAATGCCGTATTGACGATTATTGTGTTATCGATTTCGATTTCGTTGGCATGTGGATTTTATTTGTTGGTTGAAAATGTTCAACAATTAACGTCAGATTTAGAAACCAGCAATCAAATTTCGTTATTTTTGCGCGACGATGTGTCGTTAGCGAGTGCGACGAAATTGGCGAATGGCATTAAATTAGACCCCAGCGTGCAAGCGGTCAAAGTGATTACAAAAGAACAAGCGTTGAAAGAATTTGAACAATTTAGCGGTTTTGGGGAAGCAATTCGGGCGTTAGAAAAAAATCCGTTGCCGATTGTGTTGCAGGTAATTCCTAAAAATTCGCTCGAAGAAGGGCAAAATATCGAAACGCTGGTTGAAAATTTCAAACAAGCGGGTGAAGTTGATTTCGCGCAACTGGATTTGGAATGGGTAAAAAAACTGCAATTGATGATTGATGTTGCGCAATGTTCAGTGGTTTTACTGGGAATTTTGTTGAGTTTGGCGGTGTTGTTTATCACGGGAAATACGATTCGGCTGGAGTTATACAATCGCAAAGATGAAATTTTGATTGCGAAATTAGTCGGTGCAACGAATAGTTTTGTTCAACGTCCTTTTTTGTATAGCGGATTTTGGATTGGTTTTTTCTCGGGAATTAGTGCGTGGTTTATTGTCACGATTATGATGCTGGTTTTGAAACAACCCGTCGAAAAATTATCTGTGCTTTATAACAGCAGCTTTCATTTGTCGTTTATGGGATTTTTTGAAACCGTCGCTTTAATTGCGGTGTCGTCAGGATTGGGAATTGCTGGCTCGTGGGTTGTAGTTCAATTGCAATTACAACAATTAAAAATTCGATGAGTAAAAAAGCAAAAACCGCATTTGTCTGTGACCAGTGCGGAACAGATTATCCGCGTTGGAATGGGCAGTGCGCGAGTTGCGGTGAATGGAATACGATTAAAGAAATTCGTTTAGCTCCCACTGCAAATGAAAAACGTCCGCCCGCTACAGGTTATTCGGGTTCACGTTCCGAAGTGAAACGATTATCGGATGTTAATTTATCCGAATCAGAACGGATTTCAAGCGGCATTTCAGAATTTGACCGCGTGTTAGGCGGCGGCATTGTACGCGGAAGCGTGGTGTTAATTGGCGGCGCACCTGGCGCAGGAAAAAGTACCTTATTACTTCAAGCGATTGCCAACATTGCCGCACGGGAAATTTCAGTTTTGTACGTTTCGGGCGAAGAATCGCTGCAGCAAATAGCTGAACGCGCGAACCGTTTAAAACTTCCAACTGAAAATATTTTGATGCTTGCTGAAACGTCAGTGCAACGCATTTGTGACGTGTTAGATGAAATCCAACCGCAAATTTTGGTGATTGATTCGATTCAAGTCATGCACACACAAACATCCGATTCTGCAGCGGGTTCGGTGTCGCAAGTGCGGGAATCTGCGAGTTATTTAACGCAATATGCGAAACAAAATGACGTGTCGATTTTCATGGTGGGACACGTTACCAAAGACCATTCACTCGCAGGTCCCATGACATTGAGTCACATTGTTGATACGCAAGTGATGCTTTCTTCAACCGATGATGCGCGTTATCGGGTGTTACGCGCGGATAAAAACCGTTTTGGTAGCATTGGTGAATTGGGATTTTTTGCAATGGATAACACAGGTTTGAAAGAAGTAAAAAATCCGTCTGCGATGTTTTTAAATCGTGCTGAAAATCCTGCGCCTGGAAGCGTTGTGACGGTTTTATGGGAAGGAACGCGCCCGTTATTGGTTGAAATTCAGGCTCTTGTGACAGATTGCCAATACGGAAATCCACGTCGTTTAGCAGTTGGTTTAGATCAAAATCGTTTAGCCATGTTGCTCGCTGTTTTGGCGCGACACGGTGGAATTTCGACTGCTAGCGATGAAATTTACGCGAATGTTGTGGGTGGAATTCGGGTGACTGAAACCAGTTCAGATTTAGCCATTGTGGCAAGCGTGGTTTCAAGTTTGCGAAACAAAGTCGTTTCACAAGAGGCGTTTTTCTTCGGGGAATTAGGCTTAAACGGTGAAATTCGTCCCGTTGCAAACGGTCATGCACGACTTAACGATGCGGCAAAACATGGTTTCAAAAAAGCCGTGATTCCTAAAGCGAATGCACCTAAAAAAGCCATTCCAGGTTTAGAAATTCACGGCGTTTCAAATTTATCAGAAGTGTTGGATATTTTATTTGAAATTTAAGAAAAAAACGTCATTGCTTCATGAATCCGTTCTTGTGCCTTGTGCAACACATTTAATGAAAAATCAGCGTTTAATTTCCCTTGATTTAATTTTGCATACGCGGGAATTGTGTTTAGATAGGGCAAATATCTGGCTTTGCGCGAGCCAAAATAACTGTGCAATTTCGCTAAAATCACAATATCAATCAGCGTTAAATTTTCTTCGCCACTTTCGTAAAACCAATCTTCGGCAAATTTCGGCACATTCACTAATTCAGGTGAAAAACCTAAATTATGCAGCATCAATGTGCCAACAGAAGGGCTTAAAAAAGGCATTGCCGTTTTTAATTCCATTAAATTCGGTGCAACATCGAACTGTTGTTCAGCGAAATTCAAGATTGGAATCCTGCCAATATCACAAATCAAACCCGCCAAAAGCGCGTCTTCTGGACTAACGGTTTTACTTTCTTTTGCCAAAACAAAACACAAACTGGATAAATAAATACTGTTGCGCCAATTCGTTTGCATCATGCTCATCAATGGTTGATTTTCAGAATAAAACAACTGTTTCAAGCTAACGCCCATGACGACGCGGCGCGTACCATCCAAACCCAATCGGATGACGGCATTATGGCAATTTGTAATGGGCGATTCGGCTGCATAAAAAACACTGTTTGCGACTTGAATTAACTTTGCCACAATTGCCGCGTCAAACTGAATGATGTTTGCAATTTCAGCAATCGCAATTTCAGGATCGTCTAACGCTTGTTTCAAGCGTAAAGCAACTTGCGGCAAGCTGGGAAGACTTAACGTATTTTCACGATACGCATGGGCAAACTCGGCAAAAAAATGATTATTTGGCAAATCACGCGGTAAGCTACTTTTAACAAATTCGCTGCCCAAAACATAACGGTATTTTCGTTGACTTAAACGCTGTAAAAA
>CANKON010000152.1 GCA_947484105.1 Methylococcaceae bacterium
GCAATAAAGGCTTCAACAGCAACGCGCCCAAAACGTAAAAACAACACCTGAAAACCGTGTCGAATTCGCGCTTGTTCGATGCCTTCATCTAAATGCGAATGTAATAAATTACGGCGCACGTCTTCAGTTTCCCACAATAATTCCTGAATTTTTCGCACGATGCCGTCGATTAACGCTTGCAAGGCTTGCGCGAGTTGGTCTGTCAATTCGGTTTCAAATTTCTTTTGAATTTCGCGGAATAATTCTTCACGGATTTTGTAATTACCTTCGCGTGGATCAGGCATTGAAAGCGTGCCACCTGCGGTATAAATCCGTTTCAATTCCTCGGGTTGCGCGGTGATTAAATTCGACAATAACGCTTCAATTTTTTGGTCGTAAGCTGAACGTAAAGCCGCCAGTTCTTCATGTTCTGCGCCTAACGCATCGGCTTCGCTGCGTCCTTGAATGCTTTCGGAATACCACATATCAAAATCTTTTTTGATGCGTTGCCATTCGCGTCCCCACCACTGATTGAATTCTTTACCGAGCAAATCATCTTCTTGTTGATCATTTTCGACCACAGTGCCGTAAATCGGTTCGAGTTTGCTGAGAATTTCGGTTGCCAATTGGCGCGTCGCATTCACGAGCGAATCACACCGTTTTTGCAAAACGCCTGAACGTTCGTTATCGATGTAAAAATTGACCGCTTCTTTTAAAGCGTTCATTCCGTCAGGAATACCTAATTTTTTGAGTTTATTTTTATCGTCAGCACTTTTTGAACGGCGTAAGGTGTCATCGGTTGGAATTCCAAATTCAACCAAATTTGAACGCGCACAAACAGGTAATAATCGGCGTTCGGGTACGTCTGCCCAAAACGTTTTGTGTTTTGCTAATGTGTCACGAAAATCAATTTGATCATCCATCGCGTCTGCTTGTGTCAACACGACAAACACTTTATCCGACACGCGCAAACTGGGATCTTCCGCGTCTGCAACCAACAACATTTCCTTTTCAGGACCTGTGATTGAAGGCTGTTTCATTTCTTTAGCGTAAATAATCGCGTCGCAATTTCGCAAACGATTAACCGCTTGCTCCGCGTGCATCAAAATCCCCGAATTAAAACCTGGCACATCGTGAAAAATAATGTCGCGGTCACTCCGCAGACGTACGGTTTTTAATTGGATTCGTTTAATAGCTAAGGCTTGAGCGCGATTTTTGAAAATCGCGGATTGCAACAAATCACTGATTTCACTAATGTCTAAAAAACTTTGTTTGAAACCGTTTTTCAATTTGGTAAATTCGTAAATTTGGTTCAAATTTTTTTCGGTATCGTTGAAATCCATTTGAATTTCTTTTTTTTCTTTATCACTTAACAACGAACCCGCCAGAGCGTCTTGACGTTGTTTTTGTAAAGTCGCAATTTCTTCACGGCTGTAATACTGAATTGAAAGTAATTGGTCTTGTTCAGTTTGTGCAGACCAAATTTCGGTGCTGGTGAACGTACAACGCTCACGCGCCGACGGCAAAATTTCCTGTCCTAACCAGGCATTTAACAACGCACTTTTTCCTGCTTTTTCTAAACCAATAACAGCCACTTCAAATCGATTCGCGCGTAAACGTTCGAGTTGACGATTTAAACGGTCGTGTTCAAATTCAATTTTTTGCATCATTTCGGGCGAAATATCCACGCCTGTTTTATTGCTAAGTGAAATCAATTTATCGGATAAAACAGACGTTTTTTCTAAGCGGGTGAGTTGTTTTGCACAAGTTTCTAACCAAGTTGCCATAACGTTTCCAATGAAGAAAATTTTTAAAAAGGTAATTGAGCGACATTCTATCACAACAACAAAAACCTATCTGATGACGGATTTACAATCACGGGTTCACATTGCCTTCCAAGCTTATCTCGCTTAAAGTTCAACGTTATTATTCAAAATTTGATTTGTACATTTCCTAAATAAACACCATGAAAAAAAGCGACTTTAATTACCATCTCCCCGACGCGCTCATTGCTCAACAACCTTTATCTGAACGCACCGCCAGCCGTTTATTGTGTATGAATCGAGAAACGGGCGAATTATCCGACCAAAAATTTAGCGATTTGCTCGATTTTATTGAACCTGACGATTTACTTGTTTTTAACGATACGCGTGTAATTCCTGCTCGTTTATTTGGCAGCAAAGAAACAGGTGGCAAAATCGAAATTTTAATTGAACGGATTTTGAATAATCAGCACGCGCTCGCACATATTCGTTCCAGTAAATCTCCCAAAGCGGGTTCAAAAATTGAATTAGATAATGGTTATTTTTGCGTGGTTGAAGGTCGTGAAGCGGATTTATTTCAATTGCATTTTGAAAATGAAAAATCGTTGTTAGACATTTTGTCTGAAATTGGACACATTCCCTTGCCGCCTTACATTGAACGTGCCGATGACAAAAATGATTTCACCCGCTATCAAACCGTTTTTGGTAAAAATTTAGGCGCGGTTGCTGCACCGACAGCGGGATTGCATTTTGATGAATCGATGCTTGAAAAAATTAAAGCCAAAGGTGTACAAACAGCTTTTGTGACATTACACGTTGGCAGTGGAACATTTCAACCTGTGCGTGTTGAAAATTTGTCTGAACACGTTATGCACAAAGAATTTTACGTCGTGTCGCAAGAAACGGTGGATGCCGTAACGGCTGCAAAAAAACGAGGTGGGCGTGTTATTGCAATTGGTACAACAGCGGTTCGCGCCTTGGAATCGGCTTCACGTTCTGGTGCGTTGGAAGCAGGTTTTGGTGACACGGATTTGTTTATTGTGCCGAGTTATGAATTTAAATCTGTAGATGCGATGTTGACGAATTTTCATTTACCCGAATCGACGTTGTTAATGTTAGTTTCTGCGTTTTCACGTTATGAATTTGTGATGTCGGCTTATCAACACGCGATTGAACAAAAATATCGATTTTTTAGTTATGGCGATGCGATGTGGATTTCTAAATGAAAAAAGGCGCGAGATTTTGAATCTCGCGCCTTTTTGGGTTACAAAAAATTAAGCGTTACTTTTGCCCGCACGTTTGCGTTCATTTTCAGTCAATAATTTTTTGCGTAAACGAATTGATTTTGGTGTGACTTCAACCAATTCATCTTCAGCGATAAATTCTAACGCTTGTTCGAGCGTTAATTTTTGAATTCTTGCTAACACTAAACTTTCGTCTGTTCCCGAAGCGCGAACGTTGGTTAATTGTTTTGGTTTGCAAGGATTGACGCACAAATCGTTGGTGCGTGAATGCAAACCGACGAGCATACCTTCATAAACTTCATCGCCGTTCACTAACAATAACTCACCGCGTTCTTGCAATGGATGCAATGAGTACGTTACTGCTTTACCCGACACCATTGAAATCAATACACCGCGCATACGACTACCAACATCACCTGCTTTCAATGGACCGTAATGATCGAAAACGTGATAAAGCAAACCTGAACCCGAAGTAGCCGTCATAAATTCGGTTTGGAAACCAATCAAGCCGCGTGACGGCATCATGTATTCCAAACGAATGCGACCTTTACCATCGGGAACCATATTGGTTAAATCGCCTTTGCGATCGCCCAATTTTTCCATAATCGAACCTTGATGTTCTTCTTCGACTTCAATCGTCACCATTTCAAATGGTTCACATTTTTTGCCGTCGATTTCTTTCAAAATTACTTCTGGACGCGAAACGCCCATTTCAAAGCCTTCGCGACGCATATTTTCGATTAACACCGACAAATGCAATTCCCCACGACCTGAAACTTGGAATTTATCTGGGTCAGCCGTATCTTCAACACGCAATGCGACGTTGTGTTGTAATTCTTTTAATAAGCGGTCACGGATTTGACGTGTTGTGACAAATTTACCTTCGCGTCCTGCGAAAGGTGAGTTATTGACTTGGAATGTCATCGAAACCGTGGGTTCATCAACCGATAACGGTGTCATTAGTTCAACGAGTTCTGGGCTGCAAATCGTGTCTGAAATTTCTAATTTTTCAATCCCCGCAAACGCAATAATATCGCCAGCACGCGCTTCTTGAACTTCAACACGTTCTAAACCGTGGAAGCCATAAACTTGCAACATACGACCTTTACGTTCAACGCCTTCACGGTTCACGATAATAAGTTGTTGGTTTGGTTTGATGATGCCACGTTGAATACGACCGATACCGATAACGCCTGTGTAAGTGTTGTAATCCAAGCTAGTCACTTGCATTTGGAACGGACCATCGATGTTCACAGGTGGAGGACTTACTTTATCGATAATTGTTTGGAAAAGCGGTGTCATATCGCCGCCTGAAACCGTTGGCTCTAAACCCGCGTAACCGTTAATGGCTGACGCATAAACGATTGGAAAATCTAATTGTTCATCCGTCGCGCCTAAACGATCGAACAAGTCGAATGTTTGGTCAACAACCCAATCAGGACGTGCGCCTGGACGGTCAACTTTGTTAATGACAAC
>CANKON010000153.1 GCA_947484105.1 Methylococcaceae bacterium
AATCGGACGCGCCGAAAAAAGAAGAAGTGAAAAAAGCGGAAACTAAAAAAACGGAAGTAAAAGCGGAAGTAAAAACTGAAATACCGGCTGAAAATTTCGAGGCGATTGCAGTTTCACAGGAAACAGAAACGGAACCCGAAACAGAAACGCCCGTTGAAAAAGTCGAAGAAGTGGTGGTTGCTGAAGAAGTGTCTTCTGATTCCAATGCGAATGAATTTGCGCCAACGCTCACGGAAACGCCTGCTGTTCACACTTCAACAAGCCAAATCGATATGTCGGAAGGCAAACATTTTGCGGTCGGGATTGATTTAGGAACAACCCATTGCGTGCTGTCGTATGCTGACATTACGGCGGGCGATGATGAATTTACGCAACACGTTATGGGTATTTCGCAATTAACATCGCCAGGCGTGGTAGAAGAAAAATTCCAGTTACCTTCCTTTTTATATCAAGCGCACCATGTGGAATTGCCTGCTGATTCAACGTCGTTGCCGTGGAATGCCAAACCGGATTTTATTGTCGGTGAAATTGCTCGGAATTTAGGCAGTAAAACGCCGATTCGTTTGGTGTCGAGTGCGAAAAGTTGGTTGTGTCACGCTGGCGTGGATTGCAAATCGCCGATTTTACCCGCCGAATCTCCCGACGATGTGCAGCGCGTGTCACCGTTTCAAGCGACCAAAGCCTATTTGGAACATATTCGCGACGCATGGCAATATCTGCATCCGAACGCGCCACTGTCTGAACAAGATTTAGTGCTAACCGTTCCGGCTTCATTCGATCCGGCTGCCCGCGAATTAACGGTTGAAGCGGCGCGTTCAGTGGGTTTGGGACAAGCCATTTTGCTCGAAGAACCGCAAGCGGCGTTGTACAGTTGGATTGAACAAACACACGGCGAATGGCGCAAACAAGCCAAAACGGGCGACGTGATTTTAGTTATCGATGTGGGCGGTGGCACGACCGATTTATCGTTGATTGCTGTGACGGAAAAAGACGGCGTGTTAGATTTAACGCGAGTGGCGGTCGGCGACCATATTTTGCTCGGTGGCGATAATATGGATTTGGCGTTAGCGTACACCGTGAAAGCTAAACTCGAAAAAGCAGATGCCCGCCTTGAACCGTGGCAAGTGCAAGCCTTAACGCACGGTTGCCGCGATGCGAAAGAAAAAATCTTGTCTTCAAATGTGGACAGCGTGCCGCTGGTCGTGCCAAGTCGTGGCGCGTCGTTAATGGATGGCGCGTTGCGAAGCGAATTAACCCGCGACGAAGTGAATAGCGTGTTAATTGAAGGCTTTTTGCCCAAAGTTTCCGTAGGCGACCGCCCCGTTTCACGTTCACGCGGTGGATTGCAAAGCAAAGGTTTACCGTACGCTCAAGATGCAGGAATTACGCGCCATTTGGCAGCATTTTTAGCGAAACAACAAAATGCCGCTGACGATTTAGACGGCATTAACTTACCTGATGGCGCAACATTTTTGCATCCCACAGCGGTACTGTTTAACGGCGGCGTATTCAAAGCCGAAGCGTTAAGCGAACGCTTAATGGAGGTGTTGAATTCGTGGTTGACCACTGAGAATTCACCCGAAGCCCGATTGTTAGCGGGTGCCAATTTAGATTTGGCGGTGGCACGCGGTGCCGCGTATTACGGTTTTGTCCGCAAAGGAAAAGGCGTGCGAATTAAAGGCGGAACGGCGGCAGCGTATTACGTCGGAATTGAAAGCGCAATGCCCGCTGTGCCTGGAATGCCGCCCGAAATTCAAGCCTTGTGCATCGCGCCCTTTGGCATGGAAGAAGGCACGCAAATCGAATTATCCGATGCTGAATTCGGTTTGGTGGTCGGCGAACAAGTCCGTTTCCGTTTCTTTGCGTCCACAACGCGCCGCGACGATACGATTGGCACGCGCCTAGATTATTGGCAAGACGACGAATTATCCGAGTTGAACGAAATTGAAATTACCCTTGACCAAGAAGGACGGCGTTCGGGCGAAGTTGTGTCGGTACATTTGGGTTCAGCGGTGACGGAAGTTGGCACGTTAGAATTACAAGCGGTTTCAAACAAAGATAACGGTCGCTGGAAGATTGAATTTGATGTGCGAAACTAAATAAAAATGGGGTGAAAGGTCAACGCCTTTCACCTTTTCTCAAACTTGTTATAGATTAAAAATGACTGAATATATCATCCGAAATTACACCGATTCCGACGAAGAAGATTACGAATACGACGGCGAAGGCAACATTATTTATTACGCTGTTCGCCCAAACAAAACCCAAATTAAAAAAGAAATTGCGACATTATTAGCGTTAGGCGAAGAAATTTCGTCGTTGCCTTCCGCGCAAATTACCGCGTTAGGATTGCCCGAAAAATTAGAAGCGTTAATTCGTGAACTCGCCAAAATGCCGCGCAAAGCGGCGCGTAAACGTCAGCTGAAATTTATCGGGCAACAATTTTACAAAATGGAAAGTTTGGTTGAGCCGATTATTGAAAAATTAGCGAAATTTAAAAACCAAAGTGGTCACGCTGTGCGCGAACATCATTATGTTGAAAAGTGGCGCGAACGGTTATTAACGGAAGGTCACGATGCGTTAACCGAATTATTAGACGAACAACCGCAAGCGGATCGTCAACAATTACGGCAATTAATTCGGAACGCGCAAAAAGAATTGGCGACAGAAAAACCGTCAAAATCATCGCTTTTGCTTTATCGTTATTTGAAAACCCTGTTTGAGGGTATCGAATTGGAAGAAGAGCTAGAAGACGAAGAAGACGAAATAGAAGAAGCTGATTTTGACGATTCGGATGCCGATGATTTTGATGATGAAGACGAGTATTAAGAGAAAAAAGTCATTGCTTCATAAATACGTTCTTGTGCTTTATGCAGCACGTTGAGCGAAAAATCAGCGTTTAATTTGCCTTGATTGAGTTTAGCATACGCTGGGATGGTATTGAGGTAAGGTAGGTATTTTGACTTACGCGAGCCAAAATAACTATGCAGTTTTGCCAAAATGACAACATCAATCAGGGTTAAATTATCATCCCCGCTTTCATAAAACCAATCTTCGGCAAATTTAGGAATGTTCACCAATTCGGCGGGAAAACCTAAATTATGCAGCATCATCATGCCCACGGAAGGACTTAAAAAAGGCAACGCTGCTTTTAATTCTCGTAAATTCGGAACGTCCATCTGTTGTTCCGCAAAATTTAACACGGGGATTTTGCCAATATCGCAGATCAACCCCGCCAATAACGCATCTTCTGGATTAACGGTTTTGCTTTCCTTTGCCAAAACATAACACAAACTGGATAAATAAATACTATTGCGCCAATTGGTTTGCATCATTTCCATCAAAGGCATATTTTTACTGTAAAATAATTGCTTAACGCTAATTCCCATCACGACACGGCGCGTACCACCGACACCCAAACGAACCACCGCATTTTGACAATTCGTAATTGGCGTTTCAACCATGCTATTTGCCGATTGAATCAACTTTGCCACAATCGCCGCATCATATTGCACAATGTTGACGATGTCGGTGATAGTAATATCTGGTTCGTCCAATGCTTTTTTCAAACGTAACGCGACTTGTGGCAAGCTCGGTAAACTGAGGGTGTTTTCTCGATAAGCGTGAGCAAAATCCGCGAAAAATTGATTGTTCGGCAATTCACGCGGCAATCCACTTTTAACAAACGCGCCACCTTGCATATAACGGTATTTGCGTTGACTGAGGCGTTGCAAAAATAAACGTGAAACGGCGAGAATAATACTGGGTTGCGCTGTAATCGCAGTGGCACCGCACAAATAACCGCTGTTTAATGGCAAGCCCGCTTGTGCCGTATCGCAAATAACGGTGTAAGCAAAAACGCCATCCGGTCGTAATTCAATGCTTCCCTGCAACAAATAATACGCATATTCGGTGCGTTCTCCGGCAATAAAAACGACGGAATCGGCATTGTAATGTAGCGTTTGATGTTCGATTTGCTCTAACGTGCTTTCTGAGGAATAACGCAACGGCGCAAATTTTTTGAACAAACGTACCGGCTGTCGTTCTTCTTCGCTAATTAAAATGGGCGCAGTACGTTCAGTTGGTGCAATACCTACCGGTGCCAGCAAGTTTAGAGGGTTGACAGGCGAACCGGCTAATTGACGCAATAACACTTCCTTCGAAGGAGTTGGGGTAACAAGCGTAGACGAGGGTATGGGATTTCGTCTAAAACTGCTAAACAAAATGTTTTGCAGCGATTTATAAAAAGTGACTAATGTTCTTATCATTTAATTTAGGCAAATAGATTCATAGCATCATCAATACGTTGCTGTGCTTTAGTTAAAATATCCAGTGAAAAATCAGGGTTCAATTTACCGTTTTCTAGTTTGGCATACGCCGGAATTGAATTGATATAAGGCAAATTTTTGGCGTGTTCAGTGCCAAAATAACTGTGCAATTTTGCTAAAATCACCACA
>CANKON010000154.1 GCA_947484105.1 Methylococcaceae bacterium
GACGAATTAGATAGAGCTATAGGCTCTTTTATTGCGGCATTGAGACTTGCTCTCAAAGATTCTGAACTGTACAAATTAAACGGTTAAATAACTAAGGAAAATTAAAATGAGTTTTACCGATTACAAAGTGGCTGACATTTCGTTGGCAGAATGGGGACGCAAAGAAATCAACATTGCGGAAACCGAAATGCCAGGTTTGATGGCGTTGCGTGCAGAATTTGGCGCGGCACAACCATTAAAAGGCGCACGCATCGCGGGCTGTTTGCACATGACGATTCAAACCGCTGTGTTAATGGAAACCTTAACAGCTTTGGGCGCAACCGTTCGTTGGTCTTCGTGCAACATTTTCTCAACTCAAGATCACGCGGCAGCCGCAATGGCAGCAGCAGGCATTCCTGTTTTTGCGTGGAAAGGCGAAACTGAAGCTGAAGCCGAATGGTGCATCGAACAAACAATCGTCAGTGCAGATGGTTGGAAACCGAACATGATTTTGGACGATGGTGGCGATTTAACCGTCATGATGCACACTAAATTTCCAGAATTGATGGCGGATGTAAAAGGTTTGTCAGAAGAAACCACGACAGGCGTTTTGCGTTTGTACGAAATGGTGAAAAAAGGCGAATTAAAAGTTCCCGCATTTAACGTGAACGATTCCGTTACAAAATCGAAATTTGATAATTTATACGGTTGCCGCGAATCACTCGTTGACGGTATTAAACGCGCCACTGACGTTATGATTGCAGGCAAAATTGCTATCGTTGCAGGTTATGGCGACGTGGGCAAAGGTTGCGCCCAATCGTTACGCGGTTTAGGTGCGACGGTTTGGATTACCGAAATTGACCCAATTTGTGCATTGCAAGCGGCGATGGAAGGTTATCGTGTTGTGACGATGGAAGAAGCTGCGCCAATTGCAAACATTTTTGTAACCGCAACGGGCAACTTCAACATCATTCGTCACGAACACTTATTAGTGATGCGTGATCAGGCGATTGTGTGCAACATTGGACATTTTGATGCAGAAATCGAAATTTCGTCATTGCGCCAATACACCTGGGAAAACATCAAACCACAAGTTGACCATGTTATTTTCCCTGACGGCAAACGCATTATTATTTTGGCAGAAGGTCGTTTGGTGAATTTAGGTTGTGCGACAGGACACCCCAGTTTTGTGATGTCTAACTCGTTCTGTAACCAAGTGTTAGCGCAAATGGAATTATGGGCAAACGCTTCAAACTATGAAAATAAAGTCTACATTTTGCCAAAAAAATTAGATGAAAAAGTCGCAAGAGCGCATTTAGCGCAATTGGGTGTGAAATTAACGGAATTAACTGCTGAACAAGCTGCATATATCAGTGTGCCTGTTGAAGGACCTTATAAAGCGGATCATTATCGTTACTAAGATTTAAAAAGTTCCCACGCTTTTTTGAGCGTGGGAATTCCTTCTCGCCTCAAAAAGTTCAAAAATGCTTAAAAAATTAGTTTCACAAACTGCTATTTATGGCTTGAGCAGTATTTTTGGACGCTTTCTAAATTACTTACTCGTCCCACTTTATACCTACTATTTCACGGCTTCCGAATACGGTGTTGTATCCGAGTTTTATGCTTATTCAGGATTTTTATCAGTATTTTTACTGTTAGGATTTGAAACGGGTTATTTTCGATTTCGTAGCGACAACGAAAAAGCCTATTCCACGGCATTACGTTTCATTGTTTTTCTAAATCTGAGTATTTTTGCAATTCTAACGGCTTTAAATAGCACGATTTCTAGTGCATTAAATTACGCAGCACATTCCGAATATGTGTTGTATTTCGCGCTGATTTTGACATTTGACGCGGTTGCGGCATTGCCATTTGCACGACTTCGTGCTGAAAATCGAGCATTGCGTTTTGCGAGCATTAAAATTTTTGAAATTCTGTTAACGGTTGGATTGAGTTTGTTTTTCATTGTGCTTTGCCCAAAATTACAAACGCAAAATTTTTCATGGTTACCTTACATTTATTCACCTGAAATCGGTGTGGGTTATATTTTTCTAGCAAATTTAATAGCGAGTGGCAGTAAATTTTTGTTTTTGATGCCGCAATTGAAAGAGTTGCATACAGGTTTTGATTGGCAACTTTTCAAAAAAATGGCGCGTTATTCATTGCCGATTGTGGTGATTGGTTTTGCAGGAATTATTAACGAAATGCTGGATCGTGCGTTGTTGAAATACCTGTTGCCTTACGATGCTGCGACGAATTTGGCGCAATTAGGCATTTACAGTGCGTGTTATAAATTATCGATTTTAATGACCTTATTCATTCAAGCGTTTCGTTACGCCGCCGAACCATTCTTTTTTTCCTACTCAAAAAATAGTGATGCAAAATTGATTTATGCCCGCGTGTTGCATTATTTCAGTATTTTTTGCGTGTTTATTTTTTTGTTGGTGACGCTTTATTTGGATTTTTTCAAGTATTTTATTGGCGAAGAATTTCGCTCAGGTTTGCATGTTGTTCCGATTTTATTGTTAGCGAATTTGTTTTTAGGAATTTATGTCAATTTGTCAATTTGGTACAAACTCAGCAATCGAACTTTAATGGGCGCGGCGGTTTCGTTATTTGGCGCGGGATTGACGATTGCATTGAATGTTTATTGGATTCCAAAATTTGGTTACACGGGTTCGGCTTATGCGACTTTGGTTTGTTATGCGGCAATGGCAATTTTGTCTTACTTTTTAGGACAAAAATTTTATCGAGTTGATTACGATGTGAAAGGCGTTTTGAGCTACTTAATGTTAGGCATTGGATTGTATTTGACAAATGTTGAATTACAGCCATTTTTAGATTGGAAAACGGGAGTTTTAGCGACCGATTTAATGGGCGTCTATTTGCTGATTGTCTTGCTTTTTGAAGGCAAATCATTGCGTGTTTCAAAAGTTTGATATTTAGGGTGCAGCCTTGTTGTAAATCATGAATCATGGTATAAATCCGCGTTCATTTTAGTAACAATCCTCACGTTTATCGTCACGTTTGAAAGGGTGCTTCGTGAAAATTCACAAGTTTTTCAAACGGGGTAATCGGTGGCGTAACCCAATGGGACAGCCAGTCCCACTTAAATTTAGGAGAAATCAATGGCAGCTGTAACTATGCGTGAAATGCTCGAAGCGGGCGTACATTTTGGACACCAAACACGTTATTGGAATCCAAAAATGGCGAATTATTTATTTGGTTCGCGTAGCAAAATCCATATTATCGATTTGGATAAAACGCTTCCGTTGTTTAATGACGCAATGAATTATTTAGGTCAAATGTCAGCAAATAAAGGAACTATTTTATTTGTTGGTACAAAAAAAGCAGCGCGTAAAGTAGTCGCAGAACAAGCGGCATTATGCGGAATGCCTTACGTCAACCACCGTTGGTTAGGCGGCATGTTGACCAACTTCAAAACCATTAAAAAATCAATCGCGCGTTTGAAAGAACTTGAAGCATTGAAAGCAGATGGCACGTTGTATCACCGTTTCGGCAAAAAAGAAGCGTTGGGTATGGAACGTGAATTAGAAAAATTAGAACGTAGCTTAGGCGGCATTAAAGACATGAAAGGCGTTCCAGACGTGATTTTCGTGTTAGACGTTGGCTACGAAAAAAATGCGATTGCAGAAGCCATCAAATTAGGCATTCCAGTAGTTGGTATCGTTGATTCAAACAATTCACCTGATAACATTGATTACATCATTCCTGGTAATGACGATTCAATTCGTGCAGTTAAATTGTATTGCGAAACAGCTGCATCTTCGATTTTAGATGCAAAAAATGCCATCACAGGTTTTTCTGCAAAAGCAGCAACGGCTGATGACTTCGTAGAAGAAACTGCCGCATAAAAAACACTTGCATTAGCTTTTAAACGCTAATGTTGATTCACAAGAACGCCTCCTTTTGGGGGCGTTTTTACAGTAAATACAGCAAAACGAGAGATAAAAATGAGTGTAGAAATTAACGCTGCAATGGTGAAAGAATTACGCGAACGTACCAGTTCAGGCATGATGGAATGCAAACGTGCATTGGTTGAAGCCGCTGGTGACATGGAACTTGCCATTGAAAATATGCGTAAATCAGGTTTAGCGAAAGCGGACAAAAAATCGAACACGATTGCAGCTGAAGGCATCATCGGCGTAAAAGTTAGCGATTGCGGCAAAAACGTTGCGATTGTTGACGTAAATTGCCAAACCGATTTCGTGGCAAAAGCGGAAGATTTCGTTGCATTCGTGAACAGCGTGGCACACGCATTACTTAACAATGACGGTATCGAAAACGAAGAACAGTTATTAGCAATGCCTTTAGAAGACGGCATCACCGTTGATGAAATTCGTCGTGGTTTGATTTCAAAATTGGGCGAAAACATCGTAATTCGTCGTTTTGAAAAATACAAAACAGATGGCGGCACTGCTTGCTATTTGCACGGCACAA
>CANKON010000155.1 GCA_947484105.1 Methylococcaceae bacterium
CGCCCGATTGGTTGAAATCGATGGTGCCGTATTTTGATAATCCAAAAGTCGGCTTCATTCAATCGCCACAAGATTACCGCGACCGTCATCAAAGCACGTTCAAAGAATTTTCGTATTGGGAATACGCGGGCTTTTTCAACATTGGCATGGTGCAACGCAACGAATACAACGCAATTATTCAACACGGCACGATGACCATGATTCGCAAATCGGCGTTAATCGAAGTTGGACGTTGGTCGGAATGGTGTATTTGTGAAGACAGCGAGTTGGGCATTCGGTTATATGAAGCGGGTTATGATTCGGTTTATGTTAAAGATTCGTTCGGCAAAGGCTTAATGCCCGATACATTCTCAGGCTATATGACACAACGTTTTCGTTGGGTTTATGGCGCGATGCAAATTATCAAAGCGCATTGGAAAAGTTTTATTCCAGGCAGCGACAAACTTACGTCGGCGCAAAAATACTATTTCGTTGCAGGTTGGTTGCCGTGGTTTTCAGATGCGTTGGCGTTAGTTTTCACGGCGGCGAGTTTGATTATCACCGTTTTAATTCGTTTTGCTTCGCACCCTGAATTACCGTCAGTCGTATTTTTGATGCCGACGGTAGGCTTATTTGCATTTAAAATCATTCGTGGTTTGTGGTTATATCAAGCGCGTGTTCCGTGTTCAGTTTGGAATTCATTAGGCGCAGCGTTGACAGGGTTATCGCTCACGCACACTGTCGCACTCGGCACAATTCAAGGTTTATTTACGTCTGGCAAACCGTTTATGCGTACCCCAAAATATGAATCGCAAGGCGCGTTATTTTCAGGTTTGCGCGTGATTCAACAAGAGCTGTTGTTGTTGATATTGCTCGGTTGGGGAATTTTTGAAATCAACCGTTTGGAATATCTCGACAACTTAAACGGCAAATTGTGGATGGCGATTTTAGCTGTTCAAGCCGTGCCTTATTTGGCAACATTGATTACAACGTTAATCAGTATTGCACCCAGTTATTTAACGAATAAATCCGCTGAAGAGTTGGATGATGACATTTAATTTTTAATGCAACAAAGGACGTAAAAATGAAAGGCATGGTATTTACAGAATTTTTTAATTTGGTTGAAACGGCGTTTGGTGCTGATATGCTTGATGACATTATCGACGATGCCAATTTACCCAATGACGGCGCATACACCGCCGTTGGCACTTATGACCACATGGAATTAGTGGCAATGGTTGTGGCATTATCAACACGTTCTGGAATGCCAGTGCCTGATTTAGTGAAAACCTTCGGTACTTATTTGTTCGGGCGATTTGTGGCGTTGTATCCCAAATTTTTTACAGACGTAAATGATTCTTTTGTGTTTTTGTCGGGAATTGAAGACATTATTCATGCCGAAGTTTTAAAACTTTATCCTGATGCGAGTTTGCCTAAATTTGACGTTCAAATTGAAGGTGACGAATTGATTATGACGTACCATTCAAATCGGCATTTTGCCGATTTAGCGGAAGGTTTAATTATTGGCGCGGCTCAACATTTCAATGAAAATTTTGAAATCGTAAAAACGAATTTGGATGAAAACAGCACAGAATTTCGGATTACACGGTAGTTTTTTCTATGAATGATTTAGATCTGACGGTTGAAAAATTGCAGCGGCGTTTAGCGCGTGAAAAACGCGCCAAACAAGAAGCTGAAAAATTGCTTGAAGAAAAGAGCTTAGATTTGTATCGAGCCAATCAGCAACTTTCAACGTTTGCGGCGAATTTAGAAAAAATTGTTGAACAACGCACACATGAGTTAAAAATTGCTTTGCTAAAAGCCGAAGCGGCAACTCGCGCTAAAACGGAATTTTTAGCGACAATCAGCCATGAAATTCGCACGCCGCTCAACGGTGTGATTGGCATGGCAAGCATTTTGATTGATACGCCGTTAGACGATGAACAACTGAATTTTGTTCAAGTTATCGACACTTGCGGTAAATCGTTATTGTCGCTGATTAACGATATTTTAGATTTAACGAAAATTGAATCGGGTAATTTAGAGCTTGAACAGCAAACTATTTCGATTGTTGATGAGTTTCTGAATTGTTTGACAATGCTTGAAGGACAAGCCGCAAAACAACAGGTCACACTTCGCAAAACATTTTCTCCAAACATTCCTGATTATGTGCTGGGTGATGCCACGCGATTAAAACAAATCGTGACCAATTTGCTCAGTAACGCCATTAAATTCACGGATCAAGGTAACGTCACGTTAAACGTTGATGTTATTGAGAAAACGCATTCCACCGTCACCTTTAAAATTAGTGTAAGTGACACGGGCATTGGTATTCCATCGGATAAAATTGACTGTTTATTCAAACCCTTTTCACAAGTTGACAGTTCAACAACCCGAAAATATGGTGGCACGGGTTTAGGACTTGCGATTTGTGCAAAGCTCGTCAATCTAATGGGTGGCGAAATCGGTGTTGAAAGTGAATACGGAAAAGGCACAACATTTTTTTTCACATTCACAGCGCAATTAGCCACGCAAGAAGTCTCCACAAAAACGCATCATGCGACGCAACAAGGAAACGAATTGCTTTCAATTTTGATTGTTGAAGACAATCTTATCAATCAAAAAGTATTGCAAATTAGTTTGAAAAAATTAGGTTTTACAAACGTTACCATTGCAAATGATGGTATGGAATGCGTTGAATTATTTAATGCTCAAACGTTTGATGTCATTTTTATGGATATGCAAATGCCACGACTTGACGGTTTAGATGCGACGCGAATTATCCGAAGTCTTGATTTAGCAAAACCGCCTTACATTATTGCTTTAACGGCAAATGCGTTTCAGGAAGATGTCAAGCTTTGTAAAGAAGCAGGCATGAATGATTTTTTAGCGAAACCGCTTGATACAAAGATATTAAAAGAAAAAATTGAGTTATTAAATAAACAAATAGAATTTTGAAAATTAAAGGAGTTTTAAAGGTGCTTGATTACAAAAAGCTAATTCACGACAAAAATTATTCGACCAATGCCGTTGCATCAGGTGTAACAGTTTTAGGTTTGATGAGCGGCTCTGGTTTTATTACGTCAGTGGGATTTTTCGCGCTTTCGGGTGCGATTACCAATTGGCTTGCGGTTCACATGCTGTTTGAAAAAGTCCCCTATTTAAAAGGTTCGGGCGTAATTCCAGAACGTTTTGAAGAATTCAAAAGCGCAATTAAAACGTTGATGATGTCGCAATTTTTCACCGCACAAAACATCGAACAATTCATCGAAACCGAAGAACAAGGCGGCGAAAAAATCTTAAATTTAGAACCACTTTTAAATGCGGTTGATTACGACAAAATTTACGAAAGTCTTGTTGTGGTGATTTTAGAATCGTCTTTTGGTTCAATGCTTATGATGATGGGCGGCGTAGAAGCCTTAACACCACTCAAAGAACCGTTCGTTGAAAAAGTCAAAGTCACATTGATTGAAATGATCGCTTCAAGCGAATTCAAAACCGCGTTGCAACACGGTTTGAATGCACAAAAAATCAGCACCGATTTAGTTGCTAAAATCGAAACCGTGATTGATAAACGCTTAAGCGAACTCACCCCGCAACTCGTTAAAGAAATGGTACAAGCCATTATTCAAGAACATTTAGGCTGGCTGGTCGTTTGGGGCGGTGTCATTGGTGGATTATTGGGCGGCGTGTTTAGTTTCTTCGTGTAATTCAAAAACAATTTAATGGTTTAAAAATGCTAAAAATTTACAACACCCTCACCCGTTCAAAAGAAACTTTCACACCGCGCGTAGAAGGCAAAGTCGGTTTATACGTTTGCGGGATGACGGTTTATGACTATTGCCACGTTGGACACGCTCGCGTGATGGTGGTTTTTGATACGGTTGTGCGCTATTTGCGTTATTCCAATTACGATGTGACTTATGTCCGAAATATCACCGACATCGACGACAAAATCATTCATCGCGCAAACGAAAATGGCGAAGATTTTCACGCGCTCACAGAACGTTTTATTGAGGCGATGCACGAAGACGAAAGAGCTTTGTCTGTTTTACCTGTTGATATTGAACCTCGCGCCACGACTTCCATTGCTGACATTATTGTCATGATTGAAAAATTGATTGCTAACGGTTTTGCGTATGTTGGCACAAATGGCGACGTGTTTTATGCGGTCGAAAAATTCAAAAATTACGGGCAATTGTCAGGCAAGAATTTGGACGATTTACAAGCTGGTGAACGGGTTGATGTGGATTTAGCAAAACGGAATCCAATGGATTTTGTGTTGTGGAAAATGGCAAAACCAGACGAACCATCATGGGAATCACCTTGGGGTAATGGTCGTCCTGGTTGGCATATTGAATGCTCTGTAATTGCACTCAGGTTTCTTTTCGGTGAAAGTTACCTTAGAGCTAAAGATCTGCCAGATCCAATGATCGACCTACAAGGTGGCGGTAGCG
>CANKON010000156.1 GCA_947484105.1 Methylococcaceae bacterium
CAGGTGGGTTAATTTCAAGCGAAATAAACAAATCCAATTTTTAAATAGCTTAATTTTCAATGTGTTAAAAAATTACAGTCAAGAATAATTATTCTGTATCTTAATTGATTGTTATCACCTGCACTGGTTTGCAGGGACTATCATGTTCTATTTGGCAATGATTGCGGTGAAATCATGTAGATCATTCAGATTGCGGTAGCTTAGAAACCATTTTCTGTTCTTTTTACCCCTATCACACACCTTTTGGCACCTTTTTATTTGCAACTAATTGATTTTTAATTTATATTTCCTTTTTATATAAAAAGTAGAAACAGCGTTACCGTTCAATTTTTACTCATTTTAATTTTTGGTTTTCACAATGACAGTTATCACACGTTTTGCTCCAAGTCCTACAGGTTATTTACACGTCGGTGGCGCACGCACTGCTTTATTTTCGTGGCTTTATGCAAGAAAACATCAAGGCGAATTTATTCTCCGAATCGAAGACACTGATTTAGAACGATCAACAAAAGAATCGGTACAAGCGATTTTTGACGGTATGGAATGGCTGGGTTTGAGTTACGACACTGAACCAACTTTTCAAACGCATAATTTTCCGCGTTACAAAGACATTATCGCAACGTTGCTTGAAACAGGTCATGCTTATCATTGCGATTGCAGCAAAGAAGAATTAGAACTTTTGCGCGAACAACAAATGGCGGCAAAAGAAAAACCGCGTTACAACGGCAAATGCCGCGATATGAATAAGCCGCAAAGCGACAAAACGGTTGTGCGCTTTAAAACGCCTGTTGACGGTTCGATTACGATTGCTGATTTGGTAAAAGGTGATATTACCGTTGCCAACAAAGAACTTGACGATTTGGTGATTGCCCGCACAGACGGTTCGCCAACCTACAATTTAACGGTTGTGGTTGATGATATGGACATGAAAATTACGCACGTTATTCGTGGCGATGACCATATCAATAATACGCCACGCCAAATTAACATTCTCAACGCGTTAAATGCGCCATTACCTGAATACGCACATTTGCCGATGATTTTAGGTTCGGATGGGGCGAGATTGTCGAAACGCCATGGCGCAGTCAGCGTGATGCAATTCCGCGACGAAGGCTATTTACCACAAGCGTTGTTGAATTATTTAGTGCGTTTGGGTTGGTCGCATGGCGATCAAGAGATTTTTTCAATATCTGAAATGATTGAATTTTTCGACCTCGCCGATGTGAATGGCGCAGCTTCGACGTTCAACATGGAAAAATTGTTGTGGTTGAATCACCATTATTTGATGCACAGCGACCCCACTGAAATCGTGCCGCATTTGATTTGGCATTTAGGCACAATCGGCATCGATGCAAACACGGATAAAAGCGTGGATTTGGTCGAACTGGTCAAAGCCCAACGTGAACGCTGTAAAACATTGGTGGAAATGGCAGAAGCAAGCCGTTATTTTTATCAAGAATTTGAAGTGTATGACGAAAAATCAGCGAAAAAAGCCTTTTCAGAAGGTAGTGATGACGTTTTAAATCATTTAAAAAATACGTTTGCACAGCTTGGAAATTGGGAAAAAGAAGCCTTGCATGATGTGGTTAAAAATACTGCTGAAACCTTAGAATTAGGTTTGGGCAAAGTCGCACAACCATTGCGTGTTGCAATTTGTGGTTCAGGCGTTTCACCGTCGATTGATATAACGCTTGCGCTTTTAGGGCGTGAAAAAACGTTGGCGCGTTTGCAACGTGCTATTTCACATATTCAACGCGCGTAAATGTATAAACGTCTGCTTGATAATTTAAGTACTGCCGTTTTATTGTTTGATTCGACACTGTGTTTGCGTTACTTAAATACGGCAGCAGAAATTTTATTAGCAGACAGTGAGAGGCAATTGCTTGGGATTTCGGCGAAGGAATTATTTAAATTATCTGATCCCGCGTTTTTAACGAATTTAAACCATTGCCAAGATGCCGCTGAGTCGCTAATTGATTATGCGTTGGAATTGCGTCGCGCCAGCCATAGCGTTTTCGTGAATGTTAGTATTGCGCCGTTAGAGTCTGAAAACGATGTGAATGAAATTCTGGTTGAGTTGTTGCCAATTGATAATCGGCTGCGGATTTCACAAGAAGAGCAGTTACACGCGCAACAAAATGCGGCGAGGTTAATGGTTCGAGGTTTAGCACATGAAATTAAAAATCCATTGGGCGGTTTGCGCGGCGCGGCACAGTTGCTGGATTTGGAATTACCGAATACCGAATTGAAAGAATATACCGAAGTCATTATTGCTGAGGCGGATAGATTGCAAGATTTGGTCAATCGAATGTTAGGTTCAAACGAATTGCCAAACAAACAACCCTTGAACATTCACGAAGTGCTGGAACGTGTGCGCTGGTTGGTGCAAACCGAAGTGGGCGAAAATATCAACATTCGTTGTGATTATGATCCGAGCATTCCTGAATTATTGGGCGATAAAAATCAGTTAATTCAAGCCGTTTTGAACATTGTACGAAATGCAGTACAAGCGATTTCTGGCAATGGAAATGTCACGCTGAAAACTCGCATTTGTCGTCACTCAACAATTGAACGACACCATTACAAATTGGCTTTGCGTTGTGAAATTATTGACGATGGCGTTGGCATAGAGCCTGATATGTTAAATAAGATTTTTTATCCGATGGTGACAGGTCGTGCAGAAGGAACAGGTTTGGGGCTATCAATTTCGCAAGCCTTGATTTCACACCACCAAGGTGTAATTGAATGCAGCAGTGAAAAAGGGCGAACGGTGTTTGCAATAATTCTACCGTTATTTTTGTGATACAAATTAAACATTCCAACATGAAAAAAATTTTAATTTATACCGCGCATCGTTGTGGTTTTTGTGTGATGGCAAAACGTTTACTGGAGAGTAAAAACGCTATTTACACCGAAATAAATGTCGATGAGCAAACAGGAATGCGCGAAGAAATGATGCGAAAAACCCAACGTCGAACCGTGCCGCAAATTTATATCGGTGACTTTCACGTTGGAGGATTTGATGATTTGAATGCGTTGAACAAGACGGGAAAATTGGATTCACTTTTAGACGTAAATTAAAACGTGTGGGTGCCGCCAGCTCAATGACGTGTTTTTTTATCACAGTACAGCGTCACTTATGTCGCCGTACTGTGTTTACGCAATTTTTAAACAACAAAATGATTGCTTATTTGTTAATACTAAAAAATTAGCGAATATTATTTCTTTTCAAAGTAAAAGAATCCACCAAACTTTCCTTTCAACGTCATCTTATTGTCATTTTTTTCAATTAAAGAAAAGAAATCAACGCGACTGCTACCAACTTGAGCAACTTTTAGTTTTCCTTCTTCTATCTCGTAATTAACAGGTGGTTGGTCATAGTATTTACCCTCACGAGGAATATGCAAGATAGTCAATTTTCCATCTTTGAAAACCCATGTATCTTCTCGCGGTATAGCAACTTCCTTTTCATTTGCAGTATTTTTAGTGGATTGTAATTTCCAAGTGCCTGAAACTTCTTCCTTCGACTTCAACTCAACATCTGCAGCGGCTGCATTTACAAAAAATGCCAACACTAACAATGATGCCACTTGATTCAATTTTTTCATAACTAACCCCCTTTTGATTAAGCGGAATGCTTAACCTTTTCGTTGATTATGCGCTTGAAAGATTCGAACAAATAGTCTTTCCGTGAAAATTAACTGTTCCATGACAATTAACTTGACTGATTAGCAAACAACGTTTGTAAGTGTGATGTAAAAACCGAAACTAAGCAGGGCGAAAAGTGTCTAAACGAAATCAAGCTACTCCAAGTCCACGAGCTAAATCCGCTTTAATATCGTCAATCGATTCTAAACCCACTGAAATGCGTACTAAATTATCGTTAATGCCTGCTAAAGCCCGCGCTTCGGGCGTTAATCGACCATGTGTTGTGGTCGCGGGATGTGTAATCGTGGTTTTCACATCGCCCAAATTCGCTGTAATTGACAACATTTGTGTCGAATCAATCAATTTCCAAGCAGCTTCTTTACCACCTTTCACTTCAAAACTCACTACGCCACCAAAATGATTTTGTTGCGCTTTTGCTAATTCGTGCTGCGGATGTGTTTTTAGCGCAGGATAATTTACCTTTGAAATCGCAGGTTGTTCTGCAAGCCAAAATGCCAACGCCGTCGCATTATCGCAATGCGCTTTCATTCGTACAGCAAGCGTTTCCAATCCACCCAAAAATATCCACGCATTAAACGCACTCATCGTTGCGCCGCCTGTTCGCAAATATGGATAAATAGATTTTTCAATAATTTCATTGCTCGCCACCACCGCGCCGCCAACACAACGACCTTGTCCATCGATATATTTTGTGGCGGAATGCACCACAATATCTGCACCCAATTCAAGTGGTTTTTGCAACGCGGGGG
>CANKON010000157.1 GCA_947484105.1 Methylococcaceae bacterium
AACAACCGCTTTTAACCAGCTTGTTTGTCACAGATTTAGGTATTTTATTATTTCATCGCCCGCCATTTTTCTTTTCATTATTGATGTTTAGCGGTTTGCTAGGCATGGCAATGTACTACGGACAAAAACTGTCATTGTTTAAATCTTAATTTGCGTTTTTAATGACTGACAAACCAAATTTATTGCGCCGCCTCGCTGCTATTTTTTACGATTTATTACTGTTGTTAAGCGTCCTATTTGTAGCGACCGCGTTAATTTTACCGTTTAACGCGGGTGAGGCATTTACACAACACTGGTTTTTTTCGCTCTATTTGTTGACACTCAGTTTTATTTTTTACGGCTGGTTTTGGACACACGGCGGTCAAACTTTAGGTTTACGCGCATGGAAACTTCAAGTTTTAACCACTGATCAACAACCGATTTCATGGTTACAAGCCTTTTTGCGTTTTAGCAGCGCAATCGTTTCGTGGAGTCTATTTGGGTTAGGATTTGGATGGTCATTGATAGAAAAGGATAGGCGTTGCTGGCACGACGTTTTTTCTAACACAAGTATTTTTATAAAAAATTAACGGATTGAATAATTATGGCAACATCATGGGTAAGTAGTCTTTTTTCTAAAAAAACAACTGATAATGAAGCAGCTGATGTAAAACAACCCGTTCAACCTGCTAATAAACCTGCTGCACCAAAAACATCTGCAACTGTCCCCGCGTCTGCAGTCATCACGAAGCAACCATTAGATGTGTTGAAGAAATTAGCCCCTATCCGTGATTTAAGCGATGACGAAATGGGAAAAATTGAACAATGTCTTTTGACATACAAAAAAAATTCTGTTGTGTTTGCGTTGGGTGAAAAAAATGAACAGATTCTTTATCTTCTCAAAGGCAGTATTGAATTTAAACCCGACAGTGACACAAGCTATACTATCCATGAAGGGACATCGTTAGCTAACTTACCGCTCAACAGTGGAAAGGTGTGTGGCGCGACAGCCATAACAAAAACGCCAACTACAATTCTTTCGATTCCCATGTCAATTGCACATTGGTGGGCAAATAAAAGCAAAGCGCAGCGTGAATCTGAAAACGTAGAGCACATCAGTACCGAACTTCCAGATCAAATTCCAGACACCCCTTTTTTCAACAGTTTTGCGGATGCTTATCGGAAAAACAAACTCAGTTTGCCGTCTTTGCCGAAAGTGGCAATTCAAATCCGTAAAGCTATGGAGCGGGAGAATGTTAGCATTAGTGACATAATTACCATCATTCAGATGGATGCGCCCATTGTTGCGAAGTTGATTCAAGTCGCTAACGGCGCACTTTACGCACCAACAACACAGATTAAAAATTGTCATGATGCCGTGACTCGTTTAGGGCTAGATACCACCCGAAAATTGGTGATGGGAATTGGCGCAAAACAACTATTCCATACGAAATCGCCGCAATTGATGTCTCAAATGCAGACACTTTGGAAAAAAAGTCTGCACGTTTCGAGTTTAAGTTTTGTACTGGCGCAAGAAGCAGGTAATGTTAATCCAGAAGATGCGTTACTGGCAGGTTTAGTGTGTGATATAGGCGCAATTCCGTTAATCAATTTTGCCGAAGAACATCCAGAAGAACATCCTGATTTGAAGGAATTACAAAATGCCATGCACTACTTGAATCCTCAAGTTGGCTCGTTAGTGTTACACACGCTTGGTTTTCCTCATGAAATCGCAGAAATTCCAAAATACGCTGAGGATTGGTTTTATGAAAGTGGTGGCGATAAGTTGACGTTGATTGATATTGTCATTTTGGCTAAATTGCACAGTTATATCGGAACTGATCGTGCGAAGGAATTGCCTTATATAAATTCAATCCCCGCCTACACAAAATTAAAAAACGGCAAATTGAATCATGATTTTTCGCTGAATATTCTCGCTAAAGCACAGAAACGGATTGATGCCGCTATGCGTATGTTTGCTTAATGAATTTAAATAAAATTGACTCAATCGCACCATAAATAGCGGTTCGGTCAAAATATCTAAGTGGGTTTGTAGAATGATAAAGTGGATAAGTAATCTTTTTTCTAAAAAAATAATTGATAAAAAAGAGACAGGGTCAGTCAAAGAAGTGGCTTCAACTATTGCAGAAAAAACAAATATTTCTACCGTAGCTGTATCGATTGCGACTCGACCTGTATCAGCAACAGCAACGAAACTACCTTTATCGGTACTAAAAAAATTAGCCCCGATTCGTGATTTGAATGATGAAGAAATTGAAAAAGTTGACCAACACCTTTTAACTTACGCGAAAAATGCGACACTTTTCGTTTTAGGTGAAAAAAGTGAGCAAGTTTTTTATCTTCTGAAAGGCAGTATTGAAATTCAATCTAATGGTGGTGCAAGCTATCTTATTGTCGGCGGTTCGCCGCTATCTCACTTGCCACTCAACAGCGGTAAAGTATGCGGCGCAACAGCCATCACACAATCACCTTGTCAATTTCTTTCAATTCCAACATCCATTGTGCATTGGTGGGCAAATAAAAGTCGAATGCAGCACCATTCCAATGCGGTAGAAATCATCGACATCAATTTGCCTAGGGAAATTCCACACACACAATTTTTTGATAGTTTTACTCAAGCCTATCGAGAAAATAAGCTCAGTCTGCCATCTTTGCCTCAGGTTGCCATTAAACTCCGTAAGGCAATGGATAAAGATGATATTGGCGTAAAAGATGTTATTTCAATCGTTCAAGTCGATGCTCCCATTGTCGCAAAATTAATTCAAGTGGCTAATAGTGCGCTTTATGCACCAACTTCATCGATTAAAAATTGTCACGATGCGGTTACACGCTTAGGTTTAGAAACCACTCGAAAATTAGTGATGGGAATTAGCGTCAAACAATTATTCCAAACAAAATCTCCCCAATTGATGACCCAAATGCAGGCACTTTGGAAAAAAAGTCTGCACGTCTCAAGTTTGAGTTTTGTACTGGCACAAGAATCGGGCGTTGTTAATCCAGAAGATGCGCTATTAGCAGGTTTAGTGTGTGATATTGGCGCAATTCCGTTACTCCATTTTGCCGAACATCATCCTGAAAACTATCCCGATTCACATGAATTAGAAAAAGTAATGCCATATTTAAATCCTCCCGTTGGTTCGTTGGTTTTACAAACCTTAGGATTTTCTGATGAAATTACTGAAATCCCCAAATTTGCTGAAAATTGGTACTACGAAAGTGGATATGATGAATTGACGCTGATTGATGTCGTAATTTTAGCGAAGTTACACAGTTATTTCGGAACCGAGCGTTCCAAAGATTTGCCTTATATCAATTCAATTCCAGCGTACACGAAATTGCAAAATGGCAAATTAAATCCCGATTTTTCGTTAGATATTCTTGTCAAAGCCCAGCAACGTATTGATGCTGCCATGAGTGTTTTTGCGTAATCGCATGTTAAAAACGTTAATTGCTTTTTACAATTCACTGCAACAGCTGATTTCTTTACCTCAAAATATGCTGTTTGGTGACTTTACACGAACACCTGTGAAGCCGAAACCAGCTGTTATTGTCGAGACAGAAAACAAGACGACAAGTGTAGTTGCGACACTTCTCAATACCTTAGTGAATTCAACAGCGTCAGAGCCAACTATTTTCGGACGAACCGATCCAATTTTAGTGAACGATTCGGAACAACAACCCGTTAATTTACTTAAAAAATTGGCTCCATTACGTTATTTATCCGATAGCACTTTAGAGCAAATCGAACATAAAACGCTGCATTACAATCCTGATTCGATTGTTTTTATGGTGGGTGAGCCTACAGATTACGCATATTACCTTTTGCAAGGTAGCGTTGAAATTCGTCCAGAAGGTGTTTTCCCCTACTCCGTTAACTTTGATACCGCGCAAGCACAGTTGCCGCTCAACAGCGGTTATTTGTGTGGATCAACTGCCGTAACAACCGAGCCAAGTATCATTCTCGCTGTATCGCGTGTATTTTTACAGCGTTTAAGTCAACGAAAATACCGTTATGTTTTGGGCAGCGAATTTGTCAAAAGTAGCTTACCGCGTGATTTGCCAAACAATCATTTTTTTGCTGAGTTTGCCCATGCGTATCGTGAAAATACGTTAAGCCTGCCCAGTTTGCCGCAAGTTGCTTTACGGTTGAAACAAGCGTTAGATGATCCTGAAATTGCGATTGCTGAAATTGCGAACATCATTCAGTTTGACGCGGCAATTGTGGCAAAGTTAATTCAAGTCGCAAACAGTGTTTTTTATGCCGCAGAATCGCCTATTACAAATTGCCATAATGCAGTCATCCGATTGGGTTTAGATGGCACGCGCCGCGTCGTCATGGGTGTTAGCTTGAAACAGTTGTTTTATTCTGAAAATCAACCGCTGATGAGCATGATGCAAACAAATTGGCGCAACAGTAT
>CANKON010000158.1 GCA_947484105.1 Methylococcaceae bacterium
TAATTCCATTCGATTGCGATACTTTTGCGCGGGAAGCCTTGTATTTATTGATGCACACGTTGACAGAAGTAAAATCCGATCATAATCCTGGGTTAGAAATTGAAGGCATTATTGTTAATCAATTCCAAAAACAAGCCAATTTACCGCGTCAATTAGTGAATGAATTGATTGCCGAAGGCTTGCCCGTTTTAGCGTCGATGTTGTCGAGTTCGGTAAAAGTGCGCGAATCGCATTCTGAATCAAAACCGCTTGTTCACTATATGCCCGTTCATAAATTAACCGACGAGTTCCGTGCGCTTCATGCTGAAATTCACAGCCGTTAAGGCTTATTGGTTGCCGATTTTATCGGGCATTTTTATTGGTACAAGTTACATTCCGTTTCCACCTTGGGCAGCATTATTTGGCTTTGTGCCGCTGTGGATTTTTTGGCAACGACAAACTGAACTAAAACCTGTCATTTTTGGTGGCATGACAACAGCGTTTGTTTTTACGTTGATTGGTTTTAATTGGATGACGTATTTGCTGCATGAATTCGCAGGTTTTCCGTGGGGCTTTGCAGTTGTTGGCATGATTTTGTACGCGCTTTTTGCTCATACGTTTGTGACGATTGCTGGTGCCGTTTGGTTTTATTTGAATCGAAAATTTAATTGTTCGCAAACAGTGTCACTGAGTTTAATGGCGATAATTACGATTTTAAGCGAAGCATATTCTTTCACGTTATTTGATTGGAATTTCGGTTATTCGTGGTTTGGGGCAAAAACTCCATTTTATCAACTCGCTGAAATTATCGGTTTTAGCGGTTTAAGTGCCATTACGTTGGCGTTTAATTTACCAATTTATTTGGCGTGGCAATATCGAAACGAACTGAAAGGAAAAATTATTTTTGGCTCAGTCGTTGGCGTTTTTGCATTATTAAACATTGGAGGTTTGATGTTGGAAGCGCGTCTGCCAAAATCGGATTCAGAATTTAACGTTTTAATGGTACAAGGCAACGTCGGTAGCATGGAAAAAATGGCGGCGGAATCGGGTGATGGTTACGGTCAGGTAATTTTAAATCGTTATTTATCACTTACGCACGACGCACTCGAAAAACATAAAACCAAAAAAATTGATTTTGCATTTTGGGCAGAAACGGCATTTCCGACATTTTTAGGTGAAAATTTGACACCGCAAAATGATTATCCACGCCAGTTACGCGAATTTTTAACGCAGCACAACATTCCACTTGTAACAGGCGCGTACAGCGTAAAATTTCCCGAAAAATTACTAACGAATTCGCTATTTTTATTGAATGAAATGGGTGAAATTTTGCCGCCACATTACAGCAAAACCATTTTATTGGCGTTTGGCGAATACATTCCGTTTGAGCAATTTTTTCCACACATTAGAAATTGGTTGCCGCCAATTGGACATTTTGCACGCGGTGATGGTGCGACCAGTTTGTTTAATTTAAACGGTTTGAAAATGGCACCACAGATTTGTTACGAAGGTTTATTTGCGTATTTTTCGCGTGATTTAGCGAATTTAGGCACGGATGTGATAGTGAATGTGACGAACGATTCATGGTACGGGACTTGGCAACAACCTTATCAGCATTTTTATATGACTTTGGCACGAGGTGTTGAATTTCGTCGTCCTGTTTTGCGTGTGACGAATACGGGAATTTCGTCTGTTAGTTTGGCATCAGGCGAAATTTTGCAGCGTTCGCCTATTCACGAACAATGGGCGGATGTTTATCATGTGCCGTATTTGAAAAATCCACCGCCAACGTTTTATCAGCAACACTTTTATTTGTTGCCGATTTTGTTGTGGATTACCTTTTTTAGTTTGATAATTTTGGCGTGGCAACGTTGCCCAAAATGAAATAATTTTTTAACTTTAATGAGATTTGAAATGAGCCAAAAAATACGCAAAGCGGTTTTTCCTGTCGCGGGTTTAGGTACACGTTTTTTACCTGCAACGAAAGCTAGCCCGAAAGAAATGTTGCCAATTGTCGATAAACCGTTGATTCAATACGCAGTCGAAGAAGCAGTTGCGGCGGGCGTTGACACGATGATTTTTATTACGGGACGCAGCAAAAATGCGATTGTTGACCATTTCGACAAAGCCTACGAACTCGAAAATGAATTGATGATTCGCGGCAAAATTGAAACGCTGCAAATGATTCGTCAAATGATGCCGCCGAATGTGACGTTTATTTTCATTCGTCAAGCCGAAGCGTTGGGGTTAGGTCACGCGGTGCATTGTGCAAAACGGGCAATTGGTGATGAGCCATTTGCGGTTATTTTGGCGGATGATTTAATTGTGAACGGTGAAAATAGCGGTTGTTTAACACAAATGGTCGCGCAATATCACAAAAATCAATGCAGTATTTTAGGCGTTGAACGTATCAATCCGAATGAAACGGACAAATACGGGATTGTTCAAACCAAAGAAATGACTCCAACATTGGGGCAAGTGGATTTAATCGTTGAAAAACCTGCGCCAGACCGTGCGCCGTCGAATTTAGCGGTGGTCGGACGTTACATTTTAACGCCTGCAATTTTCAAAAAAATCGAAGAAACAGGCAAAGGTGCAGGTGGCGAATTTCAATTAACCGACGCGATTGCGGCGTTGATGCTTGACCAAAATGTTTTCGCTTATGAATTTGAAGGTAAACGTTACGATTGCGGTTCCAAGTTAGGCTATTTACAAGCAAGCGTTGAAGAAGCCTTAATTCATCCCGAATTGAAAGAAGACTTTTTGACCTATTTAAAAGATTTTGTTGCTAATTTACCTGCTTAAATCCTTGGCGCGAACATGAAAATTCTAGTTAAAAAAATCCCGTTGATCGGCATTCTCATGGTCGCGCTGATGTTGACGGGTTGTATGTATTGGATTCGAGCGTTTCAGGTTTATCAACAAATGGATGATTTCGATAAACACTTCGCGATTGCCGTCACGGATGAATTTACGTTGCAATTCAAAGAGCCAATTTTATACAGCAAAGATTTTGTGTCTTTATCGAAATTGCAGCCGAGCGATGATTCTGTCACGGCGAACGGTCGAAAATGGCGGTATTTATTTCGCAAAATCTATAAAGACGGAAATTTGATTAAGCCTGAAATCAATTTTTACAGCGATTTACATTTCAACAAAGAAAACAAACTCACAGCATGGTCGTTTTCGTCGTTATTTTTAGAAATTGCCCCGCCGAAATTTTTAGAAGTTTCATTACGTTCAATTGGTGGCGCAGAAATCGACAAAGAGAAAAAACAGCTCAAAGCGAATAGTGCGTTGTTGGAAAAAATATCAGCCGACTTGCCTAAAAAAGCCGTTGTCGTGGCGAAATTGGGCGAACCGTTGGAAATTAAAGATGAACCTGAACAAGAAATTTACATTTACCATTTTTTGCTTGAAACGCATCAAATTGAAAAAGGTTATGAAGATCGAGCATTGAACGAGGTGAAAATTACCTTCGACAAAAAGACGCAAGAATTGACGCGCATGGCAGGACGGTTTGCGGGTTTGAAAGTGTCAATCAATTACAAAAAGTTTTTGGCTGAACATCAAGAAGATGATTGAGTTTTGAAATTTTGAATTGGCAAAAAAACGCTCCAAATTTGGAGCGTTTTTTTTAAATAGTTTTAGCTCCAAAATTTATTTCTGATTTTTAAAATACTGGAAAAAGTCAGAATTAGGTTCTAAAACAAGCGTACTTGAACTGGTGAAAGTCTTTTTATACGCATTCAAACTGCGGTAAAACGTAAAGAATTCACTGTCTTGATTGTAGGCTTTCGCATAAATATCGGCGGCGGTCGCGTCGCCTTCACCACGCAATTTTTCAGCATCTCGGTACGCATTCGCTAGAGTTACAACACGTTGTCTATCTGCATCAGCGCGAATACGTTCAGCGGCTTCTGCGCCTTCCGAACGAAATTCACGCGCAACCCGTTCACGTTCGGCTTCCATTCGACGGAATACTGACGTGCTAACTTCTTCGGGCAAATCGATTCGCATGACTTGCACATCAACGATTTCTAAACCTAATGCCGCCGCAGGTGCGGTCACATTTTTGATTAAAATATCCCTGATTTCGCTGCGATCGGTTGAAACTAATTGTTTGATATTGCGTTTGCCAAATTCACCCCGAAATAAATCTTTCACGATTTGATCTAAACGTAAATTCGCTTGATCCGTATCGCCTGCAACCACGGTATAAAACATTTTTACGTCGCCAATTTTCCATTTTACAAACGAATCCACGATGACATTTTTCTTTTCAGCGGTCAAAAAACGTTCGGGTTTGGAATCCATAGTTTGAATTCGCGCATCAAAATGTTTGATGTTGTTGATTAGAGGCA
>CANKON010000159.1 GCA_947484105.1 Methylococcaceae bacterium
CGCATTTGGATTTGCCAAAAAGTGTTGAAGCGTATTATCAAGAAACAGGTCGGGCGGGGCGAGATGGATTACCCTCAAATGCGTGGATGACTTATGGTTTAGGCGATATTGTGATTTTAAAAAGTTGGATTGCGAAATCTGACGCTGACGAAACACATAAAAGTTTAGAAAGTTACAAACTCGATGCCATTCTGGCGTTATGTGAACAAGTGCATTGTCGCCGACAAACGTTGTTGCAGTATTTTGGTGAAACGCTAGAAAAAGCGTGTGGAAATTGTGATTGTTGTTTAGATCCCCCCAAAACGTGGGACGGAACGTTGGCAGCGCAACAAGCATTGTCGTGTGTATTTCGCACGGGACAACATTTTGGTGTGGGCTATTTAATTGACGTGTTACAAGGCGTTCAAAATGAACGAATTCGCTACAACAAACACGATGAATTAGCGGTTTTTGGAATGGGAAAAGACTTAGACGAAATTCAATGGCATTCTGTTTTTCGGCAATTGGTGGCGCGAAATTTAGTGACTGTGAATTTTGAAAATTTCAACACACTGCAACTCGCTGAAGCCAGTCGTCCTGTGTTGCGTGGTGAAAAAGAATTGATGTTGCGTTATGAAATTCGCCCTGAAAAAACAACCCGCTCGCGCAAACTTCGCAGTGACGTTAAACAAACAAAAATTTTGGACGACGTGCGGACACGTTTTTGGAATGCGTTGCGTGATAAACGGCGTGATTTAGCCGACGCGCAAAAAGTGCCAAATTACACCATTTTTCACGATGCCACATTGATGGCGATGATGGAGTTTAAACCGAAAACGTTGGTGCAATTTGGTGAATTATCGGGCGTTGGTGAACACAAATTAAAATCTTATGGGAACGAGTTCTTACAAATTATTCGAGCATTTTCAATTTTAGAAAATGAAAAATTAGCGACTGCTGAACAAACAATTCAATTATTTAAATTGGGATTTGAAATCGAAAAAATTGCCGACTATCGTCAATTACAACCCACAACAATTTATGTGCATTTAGCAGATGGCATTATGAAAAATGAACTGACGTTGAGTGATGTAATTTTAATTTCGGAGGAAGAAATCAACGACATTCAAACTGCGATTAGAGCCTTGCCTGATGAATTTAAAAATTCACTCAAACCCGTTTTTGAACAGTTTAATGAAAAGTACAGTTATGAAATTTTGCGTTGCGTTCGCGCCGCGTTGACGAAATAAAATACCGCACCATTTTAAATCCGCAAAATGCGCGTCCACAAATTTGTTCGTATGTTGTTTAATTGACTGAAAAATTCTGTCGTAATTTAACAACAAATAATTTAACGCTTTAAAAAACTGAATTCAAAAAAATGTTTAATTTCATATTGTTGCCTTAATATTTTGTTAAAACCGCTAACTTTTGATTCTCATGCAGTTTTTGAAAAACTTTATCTTGTAATAGCTCAGATTATCGGAATAACTTACTGTTTTTACTGTAAATGAATTTTTAGATTTTGTACTGTTCGGTAATTCCCCACAAAACAACATGATTTTGCAAATGTCCAACAAACAGTCTATGATTACGCGCATAAAACTTATCTTTTAACCCTTAAAATTGCGATTTCACCTCCCCCAAAAATGACGAACGAAACTCAAGCCGTTTTAGACAATTCAAAATCGTTACACGACTTGTCCGATGACCAATTTCAAGCACATTTGCTTGAGGGTGTTTCTCGCACTTTCGCGTTAACGATTCCGCAACTTCCAAAAGCCTTATTCCCAGCCGTCGCAAACGCTTATTTATTGTGCCGCATTGTTGATACGATTGAAGACGAAGTGTCGCTTTCACCACGTCAAAAACTACATTTTTGTGAAGAATTTATTCAGGTTGTGAAAACGGGCAAACAATCTGAAATTTTCGCATTAGAACTTGCGCCACTTTTGTCAGACCAAACCATTCCTGCTGAACACCAACTGATTCACGTTATTCCACGAGTGATTCAAATTACACACAGTTTTGATGTCGCCCAGGTTGCCGCGTTGTCGGAATGTGTCGAAACCATGGCAAAAGGTATGCCGATTTTTCAAGCGCAGAATTTGCACGATGGGCTAGAAACGCTCGCTGACATGGATAGATATTGTTATTACGTTGCGGGATGTGTGGGTGAAATGTTGGCGAAATTGTTTTGTCATTATTCGCCCGAAATCGCTAAACATGAAGATGAACTTTTGAAATTATCCGTTTCATTTGGTCAAGGTTTGCAAATGACCAACATTTTGAAAGACATTTGGGACGACGCGCAACGCGGGGTGTGTTGGTTACCGCAAGATATTTTCACCGAAACGGGGTTTGATTTAAAAAATTTAACACCTGAAACCAACGATGCCGCATTTAGTCAAGGTTTGGAACATTTAATCACTGTCGCGCATGAACATTTGCACAATGCGTTGCGTTATACCTTGCTAATTCCGTCGGATGAAACAGGCATTCGTAAATTCTGTTTATGGGCATTAGGCATGGCAGTTTTGACGCTCAGAAAAATCAAAACTAATTTGCAATTTAATCGTTCTGAACAAGCAAAAATTACCCGTAACAGCGTGAAAGCCACGATTGTCACGACTAATTTGACTGTTCGCAGTAATTTTTTGCTGACTCAACTTTTTAACTTTGCCAGTCGCGGACTTGTGTCACCCGATTGGAATTATCCAAACAAACTGTGATTTTTAGGGCGACTGCTATGTTTAAAGAATCTCAAGACCACGCTTCACCGTCTTCCGCTAGTTCGGCAACACCAATTCATTCAAAAGCCTACAATTTAGACAACGCGATTCAACACGCGCAAAACAAATTATTAAGTTTGCAACACGCGGATGGTTATTGGGTTTTTGAACTCGAAGCGGATTGCACCATGCCAGCGGAGTACGTCATGATGATGCACTTTGTGGGTGAAATTGATGAAGCCTTGCAAGCGAAACTGGCGGTTTATTTGCGTTCGCGTCAAGCTGAAGACGGCAGTTATCCCTTATTCACAGGCGGTAAAGGTGATTTGAGTTGCAGCGTCAAAGCGTATTACGCGCTGAAAATGTCGGGCGATTCACCTGACGCGCCACACATGACAAAATTGCACGAATGGATTTTAAATGAAGGCGGCGCGGCGAAAGCCAACGTTTTTACCCGCATTGCGTTAGCGACTTTTGAACAATTGCCATGGCGTGGTGTACCTTATATTCCTGTTGAAATTATGTTGTTCCCAAAATGGTTTCCTTTCCATTTGGATAAAGTGTCGTATTGGTCGCGCACGGTAATGATTCCGTTGTTTATTATTTGCACGCTAAAAGCAAAAGCTAAAAATCCAAATAACGTCAGCATTCTTGAATTATTTGTCACGCATCCCGATGAAGAGCAGCATTATTTTCCTGAACGCACGATGCTCAATAAGTTCTTCTTGGGTTTGGATAAATTAGGACGAATGACGCGCCCGTTAATTCCTAAAAATGCTCATGAATTGGCGATTGAAAAAGCGAAAGATTGGATTATCGAACGCTTGAACGGCGAAGATGGTTTAGGCGCGATTATGCCTGCAATGGTTGGTGCGTATGAATCGTTGTTGTTATTGGGTTATGACAAAAATCACGAGTTAGTTTTAACGGCTCGTAAAGCCGTTGATAAATTGCTCGTTATTAACGAAAAAGATGCGTATTGTCAACCGTGTTTATCACCCGTTTGGGACACTGGTTTGAGTGCATTGGCATTTGAAGAAATCCAAAAAGCTGGCTCTCAATCCAAAATCAGCAGCAGTTTAAATCGTGCTTACGATTGGCTGAAATCGAAACAATTGACTGACGAACCAGGCGATTGGCGTATTTCACGTCCAAATGTAAAAGGCGGTGGCGGTTGGGCGTTCCAATTCAATAATCCACATTATCCCGATGTTGATGATACAGCGGTTGTAGCGTTTGCAATGGCAGAATCTGAAAACGCAAAACAGCATGATGATTCGATTCATCAAGCGACGCATTGGATTATGGAAATGCAGTCGAAAAATGGCGGTTATGGTGCGTTCGATGTGGATAACACTTATTTTTACTTAAACGAAATTCCGTTTGCTGATCACGGTGCATTGCTCGATCCGCCAACGTCTGACGTTAGCGCACGTTGTGCGATGTTGATGGCAAAAGTTGCCAAGAATCATCCCGAATATGCCGAACCCTTAAAACGTACAATTGCTTATTTACGCACGGAACAGGAATCCGACGGTTCATTTTTTGGACGCTGGGGAACGAATTA
>CANKON010000160.1 GCA_947484105.1 Methylococcaceae bacterium
GTGAAAACGATTGTCACTAACGCGGATTTGTTTGCCGCCAAACTCAGTCACCTCGTTTTGAATTACCGTGGACAAGTCATGAGCTTGGCAAAGATAGCAGAACACGGGGTTCCATTACTAACGGGGCGAAAATATACGTTAAGGAAATCTAAAACTTACAACTAACTGATTTCTTTAAAAATTTTATAAACAGTTGATCTTCCAATTCCCATTTTTTTAGCAATTTCAGTTGCACCAAATCCTTGCTGTTTCAATCCCTGCAATTTATCCCGCTCAACACTTCTTTTCCGACCAAATTTAACGCCACGAAATTTAGCATCGATTCGTCCTTCGTTAGTACGTTCCAAAATTCGTTGCCTTTCAGCCTGAGCAACAGCAGATAAAATAGTGACAACCATCTTGCCCATTGTGCCTTCCGTACTAATTCCATCATCCAAAAATCTAACTGAAACACCGATAGCATCAAACTCTTTTATCAGTGAAATCATGTCAGCGGTATCGCGCCCTAAACGATCAAGTTTGGTAACTAAAATGACATCGCCTTTTTCAATTTTGAGCCGCAACGTGTTTAATCCATCTCGGTTAATTTGGTTGCCAGAAATGGAATCTGTGAAAATTCGAGTATCTTGTACGCCAGCATTTTTAAGCGCAGCGATTTGAATATCCAGTGATTGTTTGCTGGTTGAAACACGAGCATAACCAAAAAGACGCATTGTTTTGTTCCTTAAATCGATTAGTAGAATATCAGTCTATAAAGTGCCGAAAAACGATTTTTTAGACGCTAATTTTAGCGAGTTTTTGAGCGTCTATAAAGTTACAACATTTTAGAATTGAAAAAGCAATATGAACCTAGATTTTTTAACCGCCGAACAAAAAGCCGAATACGGAAAATTTTCTGGTGAACCAGATGAACTCCAGCTTGCACGTTACTTTCATCTCGATGAAGCTGATTTAGAATTCATTTCTAATCGTCGCGGTGATCACAATCGATTAGGTTTTGCGTTGCAAATAACATCAATCAGATTTTTAGGTTGTTTTGTTTCAAACTTGAGCATTGTTCCCATGAATGTTCAACAGTTTGTAGCGTCACAGCTTTCAATTGAAATTTCAGTCTTATCGAATTATGCAAAACGAACCTTTACGAAATATGACCATTCCGTACTAATTCGAGAACAGTATGGCTATAGCGACTTTAATGATGGGCGTTGGAAATTTAAACTCAGTCGTTTGTTGTATGCACGGGCGTGGATTAGTAACGAACGTCCCAGTTTGATGTTTGATTTCGCTATGGTATGGTTAATTCAAAACAAAATTCTTTTACCAGGTGTTTCAACGCTATGCCGCTTGATTGCTGAAATTAGAGAAAAAGCATCTAAACGGTTGTGGCGACTGCTTTCAACCTTGCCAACAGTTGAACAAAAAGAAAAACTGAAAGCATTACTCAAAATTCGAGAAGGCAAACGATTTTCCAACCTTGATTATTATCGTAAAAGTTCAACGACTATTAGCAGTAATTCTTTCAATTTAGCGATAACTCGTTATGTAGAATTGAGAAATTTCGGCATTCAATCGATTGATTTTTCATATATTCCTCCAGTTAGATTAAAAATAATGGCACGTCACGCTGGAATAATTACCGCTCCCAAAATAGCTGAAATGCCAGAACAAAGACGAGTCGCTATTTTGGTCGCTTTTGTGAAAACCTTTGAAATTGCAGCATTAGATGATGTACTCGAAGTGCTTGATCAATTGATTTCAGAAGTCATCACAACCGCAAAAAGACGTGTACAAAAAAATCGCTTACGAACACTCAAAGATTTAGATAAGTCCGCTTTAGCGTTAGCAGATGTCTGTGCTTTGCTATTGAACGACGAAACTACTAATGACACATTACGCGATGAAATTTTTGCAAAAATATCCAAAGAAAAATTGGTCGAATCCATTGATACGGTGAATTCATTAGTGCGTAGAGACGGTAATTTTTATGATGAAATGATTGATCAATATGCAAAAGTTCAACGATTTTTACCTACTCTGTTGAAAAATATCACATTCAAAGCAGCTCCAGCAGGTGAAACAACATTGCAAGCATTGAATTACCTAAAAAGCATTGAAGGTGGTCGGAAACAAATTTTGAAAAATCCACCTGTTGATTTCATAACAACCGCTTGGACAAAACAAATTTACGATGAAAATAATGACATTACCAAACAAGCCTATACGCTGTGTGTTTTACAGCAATTACAGGATTCACTACGCCGCCGTGATATTTATGTCGAACAAAGTGAATGTTGGGGCGACACCAGAGAAAAATTGTTGCATGGTGCCACTTGGCAAGCCAATAGAATACAAGTCAGTCGAACGTTAGGTCATGCTTTAGTTCCAAGCGAAGCAATAGCAAAACTTACTGCCCAACTCGATGAAAGTTACAAAAAAGTGGCAGCAAATTTTTCAGAAAATACGGCAATTACAATTGATAATTCAGGTAAAAAAACCGCTTTAACGATTGCTAATCTTGATAAGTTGGAAAGTTCGCCAGCGTTAATTCAATTAAAAGAACAAGTTACCGCGTTACTTCCCAAAATTGATTTAACAGAATTGATCTTGGAAATTGATACCCATACAGGATTTCTCAGTGAATTTAATCACGTCAGTGAAGCAAATTCGCGTGCCGATGATCTTAATATCAGTATTTGTGCGGTCTTAATCGCCGAAGCCTGTAACATTGGTTTGGAACCTCTAATCAAAAATCATATTCCAGCATTGACTGCAAATAGGTTGAACTGGGTCAAACAGAATTATTTTCGAGCCGAAACATTAACCAATGCAAATGCCAAATTGGTGAATTATCACTCAACACTCTCGTTAGCTAAAAAATGGGGTGGCGGCGAAGTTGCATCGGCAGATGGAATGCGACTGGTTGTTCCCGTCAGAACAATTCATGCAGGTGCAAACAGCGCGTTTTTCGGTTTGCTTAAAGGTCTTACTTGGTACAACTTCATTTCAGATCAATACACTGGATTTCATGCCATTGCTATTCCTGGCACATTGCGTGATTCGATTTTCGTTTTAGAAGGATTACTTGAACAACAAACGAATTTGAATCCGACTGAAATTATGACCGACACCGCAGGGGCGAGTGACATGATTTTTGGTCTTTTCTGGTTACTCGGTTATCAGTTTTCACCACGTTTAGCAGATGCTGGAGAATCGGTTTTTTATCGCATAGATAAATCAGCCGATTACGGCATACTCAACGAGTTAGCGACATCAAAAATCAATATCGATCGAATTGAACAGCATTGGGATGACATGATGCGTATTGCGGGATCGTTAAAATTGGGAACTATGCGTGCGTCTGAATTGATTCGCTCATTATTGAAAAGTGATAAACCATCGAACTTAGCCAAAGCGATTATTGATGCTGGTCGTATCAACAAAACCTTGTATTTGCTCAATTACATTAACGATGAAGATTATCGGCGCAGAATTTTAACTCAACTGAATCGCGGTGAAGAACGACATAGCGTTGCTCGAACCATTTTCTATGGGCAACGTGGTGAAATGAGAAAATCATATCGTGAAGGGCAAGAAGATCAACTTGGCGCACTTGGGTTAGTTCTTAATGCTACCGTGCTTTGGAATACGATTTACATGGAATCTGCTTTAAATCATTTGGAAAATCAATCTGTGAAAATGGATGACAATCTTATCCAACGATTATCACCTTTGCTTCATCAGCATATCAATGTACTTGGTCATTATTCATTTACGCTTTCAGAACAAATTGAAAAGGGGAAACTCAGACCGTTAAATCGAGCTTAAATTCCTTAACGTATATTTTCGCCCCGTTAGTAATGGAACCCCGTTTTGCCATCTGATAAACCATTTTGCGTTGTTTCAAGATGGCGACATCTTCACCAAGATGCCGTTGTTCTGGTGTCACAAAACGAATCGCACTGTGTCGATGTTCAGTGTTGTACCAAGTTACAAATTGCTCAACCCATGTTCGAGCTTCAGCCAAGCTATCAAAAGGCTTAGAAGGATAATCAGGACGATATTTGAGCGTCTTGAAACACGATTCTGAATAAGCATTATCGTTGCTCACAGAGGGTCTACTGCGTGAGGGCGCAACGCCCAATTGCTGCAAGGTTGCGAGCATAGTTGCGCCTTTCATGGGTGAACCATTGTCAGAATGCAGTGTCAGCTGATTTGGCGAGATGTTTTCACGCCGACAAATATCAAGCATTAACGCACTGGCATGTTCAGA